>JADGNW010000259.1 GCA_017883315.1 Blastocatellia bacterium
CCGGCCGGCGCCCAGGTCCATCGGGACTCCGATTATTTTGGCTTTCTTGCTCATACCGGAACCAAGTGCTTAGAGTACCAACTTTAGTTGGCTCTTCGCGCTCGGGAAGCCGACAAAAGTCGATACTCTGAACGCCCTTCACGTGATCACATTCCGTGGTCGGTTAATTGTCCCATCCCGCCGTTCGAGCCGCAAGACAGGCGACTGAATGATGATCGAGTTTGCCGAACTGAAAAGAAAAGAGGCCGCGTTGTGCAGCCTCGATTATCGCTTCTGAATTGTTCCTGGGTCCTTAGCTGCCAGTGAAAGCTCCAATCGCTCCATGAGGCGCGAGTCCGTAGTCCTCCGCCCTCCCTGCGATTCGGATGGCAGCGAGAATCTTCGGCACGTAATCGCGTGTCTCCCTGGGCAGCAACTCCTTTTCGCAGAGGTCCCAGAAATTCGCGCTGCCGTTCCTTACGATCGCGCCCATCACTCGGGGCTCGCCAGAGTTGTATGCGGCCATCGCGAGCGCCCAGTCGCCGAAGATCGTGTAAAGATCATGAAGATAGATCGCCGCGACTCGCGTCTGCTTGAACGGATCAGCGCGCTCGTCGTCTCCGCTTCGGACCCGCAGACCGTAGTCGGTTGCAGTAGCGGGAATGAATTGCCAAATGCCGCCGGCCGCTGCCGGAGAAACGGCTCGAGGATTCCAGACGCTTTCTACAAACGCGAGCCACACCAGATCTTCAGGAACGCCGGCGCTGCGAAACTCTGCGCGAGCCATATCAAGATAAGCGTTGCTGCGGGCGATACCGATCGTCATGGTCCTGCGCCCGACCGGCGTCGCACTGTAGTAACTCATCCAATGTTCAATAGCCGGGTTGGTATCAAAAGCCATATCGCCGACTGTGAAATGTGAAGCCACGCTGAGCTGACCGCCGGATGATCGCGAGTCCGCTCTCTCCGTTAAGTAGCTTGACGATGTAATGGACACGATGGCGCCCGCAGGTTGCTCAAGTGCTATCTCAGCTCGAGCGCCCGCCGCACTCATGGCTTTGACGGCTGTTGCTTCTATTCCTCCAACTGTGATTCCGCTAGCGTGTATGACGGCAGACACACCTGAATTGTTGTCACCATTGGCGGTGTCACCCTTCACCCTATTCGTGAGACCGTCGAGGTAATTTGTAAGACACTCATTCGCGCCGGCGCCGTCAGTAAGGATCTCAATCGCTTTCCTGAAGGCCGGACGTCTGCGAGTTAGGCCAAGATGAACTGAGACGACGCCGGCTTGGGTGTCATCGGCAGGCGTCGAAGGCAGATCGCGCGCTGTGTTAAGCGTAGCACTTGATAACGCCAGACTGGCTAGGACAATTGAAAAAAACTTTTTTGATGTTCGCTTTCTTAGAGAGTCGGTTTCTGAGCTTGGGGCAAGAAATCGGCTTAGGTTCATGCACACTCCTGTCTTGTACCGCCGGTATCCCGGTTCGGTTGTCTATTCTGAAGGTCGTGATTGGGACTACTGGATGTGATCTGCTTCTCTGAGAGGCCGTTCTACTTCAGCAAGTCAAACTCTTCACCCATACCCCTTGTTCTTTGTTTCGTGCTCATTCGATCAAGTACAAGTTTACCAACCTGAGATGCTGAAAACTAGACTTGAAATCGGTTGCAATCAAATCACAAGAAAGGTCAAGTTTGCATGGAACTGACGGAAGAACGGGTCGATTCTCGGGAGGTACAACTCTGCGTCTTAGCGGACCTTGGCGTCTTTGCGCGAAACGCCGTCTTCCGAATTGCGATGATGTGTTTCGCGCAAAGACGCCAAGGTCCGCTAAGACGCAAATAACTGAAGAATCAATGTGACTGACTACCAGGCATGTGTTCTCGCAGAATGGCGACCGCCTCTTCGGGCGTTGCGGCAAACGAAAGATGAGTCATATCAGCATCGGAGATGACCAGATGCTCACGCAAACACTCGATCGCGCGAGGCCAGCATTCGCCGAGCAGGATCAACGGCCGCTGCGGCAACACGTTCATCACAAGCTTGTTCCACACCAGCGAGATCTCGGTCACGGTTCCCATCCCGCCGCGCAACGCGATGTAGCCTACAGACTCGCGTATGAGAATTTGAAGCCGAGCGTAGAAATCGGCGCTCGGCTCGATCTTCTTCAAATAAGGATTAGGCGCGGACTTGAACTGTTCCATGGTTACGCCGATGACGTGACCGCCCGCTTCGTGCGCGCCCCGGCTGATGGCTTCCATCACGCCTGCGTAGCCGCCCGAGCAAACGTCGAAGCCTGCTTCGACCAGGAGTCGTCCGAGCTTGAGCGCTTCTTTGTATTCGGCAGCCTCCGGCCCACAGCGCGAGCCTCCGAACACGGTTACTCGCTTGTTCATATTTCCGTTGCTTGTCGACATCAAGGTTTCAACCGATACAACATTCTCGGGAACGGAATCGTTTCTCGAATGTGCTCGATGCCGCACAGCCACGTCGTGCAGCGCTCGATGCCCATCCCAAACCCGCCGTGCGGGAAAGTCCCGTACTTGCGAAGGTCCAAATACCAATCAAAAGATTCTTCCGGCAATCCGTGAGCGTGAATCTGTTTCAGCAAGTACTCCAAGTCATCCGCGCGCTGGCCGCCGCCGATCACCTCACCATATCCTTCCGACGCAAGAACGTCGACGCACATCGCAAGCTCGGGACGCTCGGGATCGGGCTTCATGTAAAACGCCTTCACCGCCGTCGGGTAGCGATGCACCATCACCGGCCGATCAAACTGGCTCGACAGATAAGTCTCGTCGGGCGCGCCAAAGTCTCCGCCCCACTCGAACCGGGCTTCAAGCTCACCCTTATCGTGAGCCTCCTGAAGCATCTTTACCGCATCGTCGTATTGAAGACGCGGAAATGGCGGCGCGATCTTCTCGAGCTTCGACGTGTCGCGCTCGAGCTCTGCCAGTTCCTTGCGCCGATTCTCGAGCACGCGCTGCACGATGAACGTCAGGAACTGTTCGGCGAGATCCATCACGTCATTCAATTCTGCGTAAGCGACTTCGGGTTCGACCATCCAGAACTCGGTCAGATGCCGGCGAGTCTTCGACTTCTCAGCTCGAAACGTCGGACCGAAGCAATAGACCTTACCGAAAGCCGCAGCAGTCGCTTCATTGTATAGCTGACCCGACTGCGTCAGATACGCCTTCGCGTCTTCGAAGTAGTCGACCTCGAACAGCGTTGTAGTTCCCTCGCATGCAGCCGGCGTGAAGATTGGCGTGTCCATCAGCAGAAAGCCGTTCGAATCGAAGAAGTCTCGAACGGCGCGAATCACTTCGGCTCTGACAGACAGAATGGCGTGTTGTCGCTTCGAGCGCAGCCACAGATGGCGATTGTCCATCAGGAACTCGACGCCGTGTTCTTTGGGCGTGATTGGAAACGGCTCAGCTATCTGCACGACTTCGACATCGACTACGTCAAGCTCGAAGCCGCCGGGCGCGCGCTCATCGGCGCGAACGTTGCCGCGCACGATGATGGATGATTCCTGAGTAAGCTTCTCGAAGTCGCTCCACACTCGCTCGGGCACGTTCTTCTTGAAGACTACGCCCTGAATGATGCCTGACCCATCGCGGATTTGGGGGAACATCAGCTTGCCGCTCGAACGAGAGTTATAAAGCCAACCCTTGATTGTGACTTCCTGGCCGACGTGTTTTGAGACGTCGCGAATGCAGGTTTGATTCATCGCTCCACCTTATTGGTTATTTTTGCAGAAGGACAATCCTACTACAGCGAATTCACGGATTGAAGTTGGCTTTGACCGCGCCTCGTCAAAGGTCAGGGGGAATTACTTGCCTGGAGTGGCTAAACTTGTTTTAGCTTTCCATCAACTAAAGAGACTTGCATTGACTCGGTAGCGACGGCTTGCGGTCATTTGCGCTTCGCCGTCGATTCATCACTTCGTCGTGGTCGTCGTTGTTCTATTCCTCTCGCTTGAGCCCAACCTCTTCGCGCATATTGCGCGAGTTTATGGAAAACAGGGTCCACGCGCCGCTCGGCATATCACCGCCGATCTCGCGTTGCCACGAGTATTCAGTGTGAGCCTTCAGAAACGCTTCCAACTTGAAGCCGTTGCCACATGCGTGTCCCGCTGAAGCCCACAACGTCATTTGCTTTGCAAGCTGACTGTCCGCGGCCTTCGCGTTCACGGTGCCACCTGGGTAATAGTTCTTCCAATCCCATTCAGGCGCGCCGAGTTCATCCAGATCGACATGACCGCACAGAGTGTTGGCCGATCCGCCCTCCCGTTTGCGCACCACGTCGTAATGATCGGCCTCGAACTTCTTCGCCAGACTGACATCGATTTTGCCCTTGTTCAGCTTCATCAACTCATCCCATCGCCGGTGACGCGCATTAGCCGAGTTCGCAGCGTTGCTGGAATCAAACGTCGTCTCCTCGCGAGTCGTTTTCTCGTGCACCGGGAAGTTCGAGCCAACGTAGTAGCCATCCTTCGTGCGCTCAACTATGTTGTTCTTGATTCCGTTTTCGAGGCGTGCGATCTCGCCGGTCTTTCGATCGCCAATCAGCCAATCGTTCGCGTAACCGCCGTTCGAGCGGTCGATCATCACCTTCAGCCAGTCATCAATCGAACTGGCGTACTGCGTCGCTTTTCTGATCCGATAGAATTCGGGCAGGCCTTCGGTGTCGAAACCCTTGAACTGAGTAATCGTAGTCTCGGTTACCATCAATCCAGCATCGGTAATGTAGAAATCGTCGCCCGAATGAATAAAACCCGGGAAGGAGTCCATCAGGATGCGATGTCCGGCCGCGGGTTGAAGATCGATGATGATGTTCCAGTGCCGGCCAATCAGATAATCGATCCAGTTGTTGTGCCCGATCACTATCTCACCGTTGTGAGTCCAACTGCCTGTCGCAATAAACGCCGAACACGAAGGCGGCGGCGTCTGGTGCAGCTCAGAGTCGGCGAGCCTGGCTTGATGCAGCGAAGGGATGTAATAACTTGAAAGCTCGATCCAGGCGTTCATCGCAAGCACATCATCAGTGTCGATCTTCACGCCTCGAGCCGATGCGCCGCGCGCGATACCTTCGATCTCTTTCTGATACTCGTCGCCAATCTTCTTCCAAAACAACTCGCGCGCCGAGTCGCGATAGAACTGCCAATCACGGGCCGTGGTGTGCGGCAGATATTTCTTAAAGACGCGCAGCGACTCTTCGATCTCGCGAGCCAGAAGATACCCGTGTTGATAGCCAACGTCCGAGGGCGAGCCTTCGAGGTGAATGTAGATCCACCCATTGCGCTCCGAGCGAGCCGCACGCGCGAGTGGATCGGATTGCAGATCGACGACACGACTGGCGGTCGCCGATTGCAGACACACAAGGAAGATCGCCGTTGAAACAGCGATAGACAGCAAGAGTTGTCTTTGGGTAAAGCGGATCATAGTCACCTCCACAAGACCATTTAAGCTTTCGACAGCCGCTCCTTCAGTTCACTTTCAATCGAGCTCGCTCGCAGTATTGCTGGACTTGAGAGTAAAGCTGCCTGCAATACTGATCGGGCAGGCCGGCCTCTTCGCATTTTCTGATTTGCCATTGCGCGCTCTTGATTAACTCCCTTCTTCCGGGCACATCGTCGCAGAAGCCAGGGGTCGGACGGCTGGCATCGAGGCAGCCAGTCAGAAACAAGCCGGTCGAGATGCCACCGCCAAAGCCCTTGTTCTGTCTGTACCGCGACAGAGCTTCGTCCAGGCAACCCTGATTGTCAGTCCCTCTTCCGGTCTCTGATCCTTGCCTGATCGCGTTCTTCCCGGCGTCAATAAGGTCACGACTATGATGCGTCCACCAATAGACGCCTGCTGCAACCAGAGCGAACGCGCCCAACAACACACACATGCCAGAGACGATTAAGACCTTAGCGGTTGTAGTCATATGGTCGGCACTGCTCCTGGTTCACGGTGCTTCCCTCGGGCGACGAGCCTGGCGCGGCGACTCGGCAGAGACGGCAGAGACGGCAAGTATGGCCCCACCGAATTCGTTTAGCTACGAAAACTGGCGCGGGCTAGTCTATCCGAGCGATTGTGGCAGCGTAAAGGGCTCAACTCCGCGCGCGGGAGTTGGGTGCATTGACAAACACTGCTGCGGGCGATAGAAGTTTTTATCGATCCAAATGACCTCAACAGTGGAATATTCAAAATCAGGTAGAGGGGAATAAAGATGCGACATCCGGCAATCAAGCTTTTTTCATTCATGCTGCTGGCGCTCGTCAGCGCAACAGCTCTGGTCAACACGAGTGATGCTCAAAAAACAAACGCGCCTGCTAAGGCGGGCTACCACCTGCTGAAGAAAATCGAAGTAGGCGGAGAAGGCGGATGGGATTATCTGTTCGTCGATAGCGCTGCGCGCCGGCTCTACGTCTCGCGAGGAACACGGGTGATGGTGTTCGATGCAGACACAGGCGCATCTGTAGGCGAGATTCCAGATACTACGGGCGTTCACGGCGTAGCCATCGCCGACGATCTCGGCCGCGGGTTCACAAGCAACGGCCGGGACGGGTCTGTAACCATATTTGATTCCAAGACGCTCAAGACGATCAACAAGGTGAAGGTCGGCACCAATCCCGATTGCATCATCTATGATCCTGCGACGCATCGAGTGTTCGCTTTCAACCGAGGCAGCTCAAGCGTCTCGGCTATCGACGCGAAAACCGGCGAAGTAGCCGCCCCGATCGACCTCGGAGGCCATCCCGAGTTTGCAGCCGCCGACGGCAAAGGCATGGTCTTCGTCAACCTCGATAACAAGAGCGAGATCGTGGCGATTGACTCCAGGAAGCTCGAGGTGAAAGCTCATTGGCCGGTGGAGCCTGGCGAAGATCCTTCGGGACTCGCCATCGACCGCAAGCACATGCGATTGTTTTCGGTGTGCGGCAACAAGAAGATGATAGTGCTGGACGCAAACACCGGCAAAGTCGTCGCCAACCTTCCAATCGACGCCGGCCCGGATGCGGCCGGCTTCGATCCTGAAACCAATCTCGCGTTCAGCTCGAATGGTGAAGGAACGCTGACCGTCATTCACCAGGATTCAGCGGACAAGTATTCTGTGGTTGAAAGCGTGACTACGCAGCGAGGAGCGCGAACAATGGCAGTGGACTCGAAGACACATAAAGTGTTTTTGGCTACCGCCCAATTCGGTCCTCCGCCCGCGCCTACGCCGGAGCGTCCGAATCCGCGCGGGACAATGGTGCCGAACAGCTTTGTGATTCTCGTGTTTGGTAAGTAAGCGGTGTCACATTTCAACTTTGCGTCTTTGCGGATCTTAGCGTCTTTGCGCGAAACCATCTCTCGGGCGATTAAGAAACGTTTCGCGCAAAGACGCAAAGGCAACGCAAAGACGCAAACCCAGAGCTACCGCCGCTCGACTTCGACGAGATTATCGAAGAACGTCGCGCCGCCGCCGATGTCGGTCAGCTCTTGCGAAACGAGTTGATTGACGTTGGAGCGGCCGGGACTCAGCTTGTTCCACCAGATCGACAGCGCAACCGCAACTCCGGGTTTGACGCGGTCGGTTATTCGAGCCTTGAGCTGGCACTCGCCTCGATCATTCCAGACTCGCACGTTGTCCCCGTCATTGATCCCGCGATGCACGGCGTCTTCGGCGCTGAGCTGGA
>JADGNW010000038.1 GCA_017883315.1 Blastocatellia bacterium
CGTGCGCTGGCGAAGAGTCCAAACGCACGACTATCAAGATCGTGAGCGGAGGTGTGCCCAATGAAATTCCTGAAAGAGAACAGATGGTCAAGAACTGCCCTTGTGTTGAGTTGCCTTGCGATTGCGATGTTGCTGCTTACAGTCGCGCCGCGTGATGAAGTATTCGCCGACGATAACGAGCTCGCTGCGATTTATCGCAACGGCTCACTTGAAGTAGTCGTTCCTAATAACGAAGGTCTCGCTTCCGAACGGGCCTTCAGCCTCGAGATCATCGACCCAAACGACAAATTGATCGCGAAGGCTGTGCGGTATGCTTCGTCAGATCGCGCTTCCAGAGTCACGGTTCCGCTTGATCGAAGCGTCGCACTCGAGGATCTGGCGTGGGACCGGTTGAAGATCAATGCAGGCGACTCATCGAAGATCGTTTCGCTTTCGGAAATACTCCGTGTACCGGTGGTACGGATTTTCGCGCAGCGCGCGTATGCGTCAGGGTCAACCGCATCGGTGCGAATCATTACCGCCGATTCGAAAGCCGGCAATCCGCTGCGAGACAGCCGCATTAAGCTCGATCTTGTGGATGGTGATCGTTCGACTACGCTGTTCACAGGCCGCACTGATTCGCTCGGCACGGCACAAGTATCCTTTACTCTACCTGAGGCAAGTTATGGCTCGCGTCAGTTGCGCGTGACCGCCGACACCGCGCTCGGCGCCGTCACTGCCAATCAACCAATTCAGCTCGAACGCCGCGACCGCATCCTGCTGACGACCGATAAGCCGATATATCAGCCGGGACAGACTATTCACCTGCGCGCTCTCGCGCTCGATGGCCCGACTCGCGCGGCCGAGGCGGATCAGCCGATCACGCTCGAAGTCGAAGACGGCAAAGGCAACAAGGTTTTCAAGAAGCGCGATCGCACCGATCGTTTTGGAATCGCTTCGGCGGACTTCGAGCTTGCCGATGAAGTCAACTTCGGCGCTTATCACATTCGCGCGATACTCGGTGAAGCTGCGGCCGCGTCCATGCAGGAGAAGACCGTCACGGTCGATCGCTACGTTCTTCCGAAGTTCAAAGTAGAAGTCGAGCTGACGGGTGACGCCACGAAACAACAGTCGAGCTATTACTCGCCGGGCGAGACAGTGAAAGGAACGATCAAGGCTCACTATCTTTTTGGCAAGGCACTCGCGAATGCAGACGTCTCTGTGAAGCTCACTACGTTTGACGTTCAATCAGTCGAGCTTGGTCACGTCAACGGTAAGACCGATGCAGAAGGCCGGTTCCAGTTTTCGCAGAAGCTGCCTGATTTCTTCGCGGGCCGCTCGATCCAGCAAGGCAGCGCTCCTGTTTCGATTGCAGTTGAAGTCAAGGACACAGCCGCGCACACCGAAACGAAGTCGCGCGACATCGTTGTAGCAAAGACCCCGATTCTCATCATGGCTGTCCCTGAAAGCGGGCGTCTTCTCCCCGGTCTCGAGAACCGCGTTTACATTTTGACTTCTTATCCCGATGGGACTCCGGCGCAGACAACCATTACCGGGAACATCGCTCCCGCGCGAATTCAAACAGACTCGAGCGGCGTCGCGACGGTTTCTATTCGTCCCGGAAAAGATGCCGTAGTCCTGAACCTGAGGGCGGTCGACGCAAAAAACCGCGCTGCGCAAACCGACGTCAAGCTCGACAGCGCGAGCGGGTCTCAGAGTCTGATGCTTCGGACGAATCAGGCTGTTTACAAGATCGGAGATAAGCTTCGACTCGAAACCATTTCGACAAAACAGCGCGGCGCAGTCTACATCGATGTTGTAAAAGATGGACAGACGCTCGTCACCCGAGCGCTTGAAATATCCGGCGGGCGCGGAGACCTGTCGCTCGATTTAACGTCCGCGATGTTCGGAACGGTAGAGGTTCGAGCCTATCAAATCACATCGGACGCCGATCCGATTTCAGATCGACGGTTGATCTACGTTGATCCGGCGAACGATTTGAAAGTTGAAGTGTCGGCCGAACAAGAGAGCTACAAGCCGGGTGAAGACGCGTGTGTGCACTTTCGCGTGACTGACCAGGCGGGCCGTCCCGTATCTGCGGCGCTGGGCGTTGAGATCGTCGATGAAGCCGTGTTCGCGCTCTCGGATAAGCAGCCGGGTTTTGAAAAGGTTTTCATGTATCTCGAAAAGGAACTGCTGACGCCTCGGTACGAAGTGCATCAGTTCTCGTTTGAGAAAGTGCTGCTTGATGATTTCGAAGGAGAGAAGCCACTAGCGCAGCGCGAGCGCGCGGCTCAAGTGCTCCTGGCGGCGGCGGGCGCGGTGCGAGACAAAGATGTGCGGGCGGAATTTGGTCGCGAGGCGATTGAAGCCAAGCGCGCACAGTACGCGGGGCTATACATGCAACGCGTCTACGAGAAAGCGCAGACCATTGCGCGCGCGATGACCGCTTACTACGCCGACCATGCAGCCTCGCCCGGAGGATTCAAGAGCGACCTGCTCGCCTTCGCCGCTGAAGGAAAGGCGGAGAGCAAGATGCTCGAAGATCCGTGGGGCAACTCGCTTGTCGGCGACGGCAAATTAGCGACGACGGACTATTCATACTTGACCATTCACTCGCTGGGCCCGGACCGACAGGATCAAACCACTGACGACATCAGTGTCGGCGTCTACGCTCAGCGCAAACCACAAGCTAACACCGCGAGGTACGGATCATTCAAAGGTCACGCGTCAGTGCAAGACGACGCGATCGCCGGCGGTCGCGCTTCAATCGAAGGCACAGTCAAAGACAAGGACGCCGGGCCGATTTCAAGCGTCCGCGTGTCGGCAAGACGAGTATCGAACGGCAGGACTACGTGGGCTTACACGGACGCCCAGGGTCGCTTTGTGATTACAGACCTCGCGCCGGGAAGCTATCACGTAGTCTTCGAAAGCGACTCGTATCAATCGACGGTCTACCGAACGTTTGCACTCGACGCAGGCTCGCGGGGAACGATAGAAAGCGTACTCGAATCGCCTAATGTTATGCCTGTCACCCTGGCTGTGTATCGGAACTACAGCGCTGAGTTCGGAATGGCTGATGGAGTCGGGCGCGGCGATCGACTTGCGGTAAGAAAGGAGAGAGCCGTGGGTGGGGTTGCAGAAATGGCGGCGCCACCAATGGCGCAGCCCAAGTCGGCGAACGCCAGTCGTCAGAAAGACGATCGAGACTTCAAAGCGCCAGCAGAAAGCGATTCAGCCGGAGCTGAGCCGCGAGTGCGAAGCTTCTTCCCGGAAACGCTCTACACCAATCCTTCGCTTATCACCGAC
>JADGNW010000039.1 GCA_017883315.1 Blastocatellia bacterium
CACCGCCATCGGGTTATATGGCGTGATGAGTTATTCGGTTGCACAGCGCACTCACGAGATTGGGATTCGAATGGCGCTGGGCGCGCGTCCGGCGAACGTGCTTCAGTTGGTTGTCAAGCAGGGCATGACAGTCGCCGGTGTGGGCGTCGGCATCGGCCTGGTCGTTGCCTTGTTAGTAACCCGCGTGATGGCGAGTCTGCTGTTTGGCATCGGCGCCAAAGACCCGCTGACGTTTGCGGCGATCGCGGTGATCATCACAGGAGTGGCTCTGGGAGCCTGTTTCGTGCCAGCCCGCCGAGCAACCAAGGTCGATCCGATGGTGGCGTTGCGCTATGAATAAGGTTCTGGGTTCGGAGTTCCGGGTTCAACTATGACCTCTGAACTCTGAACTCTGAACTCTGAACCCTGAACTCTGAACCCTGAACTCTGAACTCTGAACCCGGGAGTAACGATGGAAACTATTTGGCAGGACCTGCGCTACGGCGGTCGCGTTCTACTAAAGAAACCCGGCTTCACTGCAGTGGCGGTGCTTACGCTCGCGCTCGGCATCGGAGCTAACACGGCGGTCTTTAGCGTCGTCAATTCTGTGCTCGTGCGCCCGTTGCCTTACAAAGATCCCGATCATCTTGCGCTGGTGAGGGAGAGCTTGCCCAAACTGGGCTGGAATGAGCTGGCGTGTTCGGCGGCCGAGGCTCTGGATTATCAGGAAGGCAACCAGGTCTTTTCCGAAATCGCAAGTTTCACCGATCTGAGCCTAAACCTGACTGGACAAGGCGGGCCGCTGCGAGTTCAAGCAGCGCGCGTGTCCGCCAGTCTGTTCCCGCTGCTTGGCGTCGAACCGGTGCGTGGCCGCGTCTTCTCACAGAGCGAGGACCAGGTTGGCAACAACAGCATAGCGATTCTCAGCTACGGACTCTGGCAGAGCCACTTCGGTGCGGACCCCGAAGTCATTGGCAAAGTCGTCAGGCTCGACGACATGCCTTTCAGCATAGTCGGCGTGATGCCGCCACGTTTCGAGTTTCCTTACAACGGAGGGACCTTCGCCAGGACGCCGGAACTGTGGGTGCCGCTCGCGCTCACCGATCAAGAGAAGAAGATTCGCGCCAGTGATCTTCAATACGGAGTGATCGGTCGCTTGAAACCGGGCGTCTCAATCGCGGAAGCGCAGGCTGATATCGAGGCGGTCGCCGCGCGTTTCCAACAACAGCACCCGGAGATTTATAGCGACGTTCAAATCAGCGCGGCGGTCGTTGGCCTGAAGCAGGACGTTGTGAGAAAGGTTCGCTTGTTTTTGTTCGATGACGCTGCTAGCGGTGTTCGCCGGCGCTGCGCTGCTGCTTGCGGCAGTAGGCTTATATGGCGTGATCTCTTTTTCGGTAACCGAGCGCGCGCGTGAAATCGGCATTCGCATGGCGATGGGCGCGAGTTACAAAGACGTGCTCACGCTGATCATCGGCCAGGGTCTTTCTCTAGGTTTGACCGGCCTCGTTCTGGGAATCGCCGCCGCTCTTGCGTTGACTCGGTTGATGACGAGCTTGCTTTACGGAGTGAGCGCGACTGATCCGATAACGTTTGCGCTTATCGCATTGCTGCTTTCGATCGTCGCGCTGGTTGCTTGTTATATTCCGGCTCGCCGAGCAACGAAGGTCGATCCGATGATCGCGCTGCGTTACGAATGAAGAGGATTGAATCATTTGTTCATTGAATCATTGGAACATTGGGTGTTCGGCGCCGTTCTAGTAAGTTCTGCTTCTCACAATAGTCTCTTCAGGAGTAATGAATGCGACACTTTTCAATTGCAGCCGCGGTAATGTGCCTTTGTGCGTCTTCGGCCTTTGCTCAATCATCGAGTTCCGCCCCTTACCCCAAGCTCGAAATCTTTGGCGGCTATTCGGCTAACATTATTGTCGGGCACGCCGACGCATCGGGAATTAGCAATGGAGGGTTCTCGCCCTTCCTCAGCGACTTTGCGGGAGGCCCTAAAGGATTTGAGGCTTCGATTACGAGAAATTTCAACAAGTATCTCGGAATCAAGGGCGACTTTTCGATGTACTTCGACAACAGCACCGGTCAAGTGACATTGAAGGTCTGTTCGCAAGGTTCGTGCACGACGTTTTCGGAAGACGGCAACGTCGAAAAGCGAGCCTTCTACTTTATGGCTGGTCCGGAAATAAAGTGGCGGAATAAGACTCGATTAACCCCGTTCGCTCATGCTCTGTTCGGTGTAGCGAGATCCACAGCCGAAGTCACTACGACCAGCGCAGCCTTCTCTCAGAGAGACTCTGACACCCGAATTGGATTCGCGGCTGCGTTCGGCGGCGGGCTCGATATCAGCTTAAGCAAGAGATTCAGCATTCGCACGATGGCGGACTACACTGCGGCATTCCTGGGAGACGCCAACGCCGGCTCGTCAAGCAGACAAAACCATGTCCGGCTTTCGATCGGGATAGTCTTCGGTAAGTAGTATCAGTGTAATGAACCGGGCAGCAGGTTACTTGCGCTGAGCGCGGACTTCCTGTTTGAGATCCTCGAAGCGCGCGGTCATATTCTTCTCGAGATCTTCGAAGCGCGTGGTCATGTTCTTCTCAGATTGTTCGATACGTTGTTGGAGCATCTCAAAGCGGTCACTAGAGTTCTTATCGAATTGCTCGAAGCGCTTATCGATCTGGTCGATTCGCTTATCGATCATGCTGGTCTGGTAAGCCAATCCACCGGCGATTGCTACGAAGAGGGTGACGATTAGGGCAATCAGTTGCCAGATGGACTGACGAACCGTTGCGCCGATGATCTTATCAAGCTGGTGAACGCTGCCGCGAATTTCGGCAAGCTCCATACCCTGCGCTTCAACTTTCTCCCGCAATGACGCGACTTCAGGATTAAGCGTTGTGCTCATATGGCTCCTTTGTGTGAGCCCAGGATCTCACGTGCATTATAGCATCGCGATTCTCAATATCAGCAACGCGACAGAACGAAATTTCGATTCTGCAAAAAGGCGAACATCGAGCCTACGTGTGACC
>JADGNW010000260.1 GCA_017883315.1 Blastocatellia bacterium
CCACTAGCGAGCGCGGATAGTCAGGGCGGTTCTTCTTCAACGCGCCTCGCTTCAATCGAAGAGCTGAATGCGCCAGCAGCACTCCCAACCCAAGCGCTCCAAGAGCCATTATTCGCAGCGGCCAAAGAAAGAACATCCACTGCATCTCTACCAGCAACAAAAGCGGTATGCCCAACCCGAAGCACGCTCCCGCACCCATTAACAATCCGGCGAGATCGGCGTTGGCCACCGGAATCTTCAAGGTTCCCGCTCGCGACGCCGCGTAGGGATCGAACTCTCTCCCAGGTTGATATGCGGCGCGCGCGGGCCGTCGCTCCGCATCATAAGCGCGGCGAGTTTCGGGATCGCTCAGTATCGCGCGCGCTTCGTTGAGCGACTTCATTTCTTCGTCGCTGCCGCCGCCGTCAGGATGGCGCTTGCGAGCCTGGCTTCGATACGCGCGATCGACGTCTCGCTTGCTCGCCCCTTCGCTTACGCCGAGCACGCGATAGTAGTCTCTACTTGAGTCGAACTTCTCCATCGTTAGTAGAGTCATTATAAGTTTTCGGGTTGCGCAGGCAATAGCGGAAGGGCACAGAGTTAAGGCTTTAGCCTGCGCATTTCATAGCCCCATCAAGAGCAGGCTAAAGCCTGAACTCTGAACTGCGCTTCGTGATATATTGACCGGGATGGCAGTCACACCTAAAGACGCGGCCGCGATAATCCTGTTGAGAGATCGACCCGACCCAACAGTCTTCTGGGTCAAGCGAAGCCCGAAGCTTCAGTTCATGGGCGGCTTTCATGCTTTTCCAGGCGGGCAGCTCGATAAAGAAGACAGCTCGATCACCGTGGCGGGCTGCGATGGCGAAGAAGCCGTTATGCGAGCGTGCGCTGTCCGCGAGTTCTTCGAAGAAGCAGGTGTGCTGTTGGCGCGAGGCACAGAGCGTTTGTCGCTTGAACGAATCGCCGAAAAGCGTCGCGCGATGAATGACAATGTGAAGAGCTTCAAGCAGACTCTGGAAGAGGACGCGCTCGAAATCGCGTGCGCTGATTTCGAACCTGCGGGCCGTTGGGTGACGCCTCACTTTGCGCCGCGACGTTTTGACACCTGGTTCTTCCTCGCATGGATGCCTGAAGGTCAGGAAGCACTAATCGAAACAGGCGAGCTTGAAACCGGTGAATGGATAAGACCGGCTGATGCGCTGGCGAGTTGGAAGCGGGGCGAGATCATCTTGGCGCCGCCGACGCTTCACATCATAAGAATGCTCGCCGCGCACGTTGATCGCGTAGAGGAATTGCCGGCGGCACTAACCTCAATTCCAGAATCAAAGCGCGGGATGGTTCGGCGCATCGAGTTTCGTCCCGGCATTTTTCTTTTTCCGGTCAGAACGCCGACGCTTCCTCCGGCGACGCATACAAACTGCTACATCATCGGCGGAGATGAACTGATTGTCATCGATCCGGCCTCGCCTTACGAAGAGGAGCAGCAGGAACTCGACTCGTTCATCGATTCGCTTATGTCGGAGGGCCGTCGAGTGCGAGAGATAATACTCACGCATCATCATCCCGATCACATCGGCGGCGCCGCGCATCTACGTTCGCGGCTCGGTGTTCCGGTCGCGGCTCATCGACTGACCGCAGATCGAATCAAGTATTCAGTTGAGGTCGACCGGTTCGTCGAGGACAATGAGTTGATCGAACTCGACGGCGATCCGGGCTGGCGGCTGCGGGTGCTTCAGACACCGGGGCACACGCGCGGGCACTTGTGCTTCTACGAAGAGATTACCGGCGCGATCATAACCGGCGATCTGGTGGTTGGCGTGGGAACTGTGGTGATCGATCCGCCCGAAGGGAATATGCGTCATTACTTCGAATCGCTGAGCCGTTTGCTCTCGTTGCCTAAGCTCTCGGTGTTGTTTCCGGCTCACGGTCCGGCAATCGGCTCGGCTCGTGAAAAGATTGAGGAGTACGTCGAGCACCGAACGATGCGTGAGAATAAGATCCTTGCGGCGGTGCAGGCAGGCGCTTCGCTTCCACATGAAATCGTGGAAGCAGCTTACACCGACGTGCATCCTTCGATGTGGGGACTGGCCGAGCGGTCGACGGTAGCGCATTTGGAAAAACTCGAAGAAGACAGAAGGGTATTAAGGTACAATGGCCTATACCAGATAGTTTAGTAGCAGAAGCCTTATCGAAAGGGGGCTTGTTTATGAGTCAGGTAATCAGAGCAGTCTTTCACAATGGCGCCTTCGTTCCCGAGCAACCATGTGATTTTGCGGAGGGTTCGGAGGTGCAATTGACAATCCAGTCCTCCCGGATTCTGCCTCCTGGAGAGAAAGATCCCGAAGAACGCCGGCGTATCCTAAGTGAAGTTGTTGAGAATATGCGGCGGCACCCGTTCCCCGAAAAAGCGCCTCGCTTTACCCGAGAAGAGATGCATGAACGCCGTTGACACCAACGTCTTGATCTACGCTCACGATCGCCGCGATGCGACGAAGAACTCAATCGCAACCTCTCTAATTGACTCGCTCCTCGATGGTGTACTTCTATGGCAAGTTGCTTGTGAGTTCCTTTGGGCGAGTAGAAAACTCGGTCCCTTCGGATACGACCAAACGCAAGCTTGGAGCGAGGTCCGGAGGCTTCGTCTCGCGTGGCGGACGGTCGCTCCGGACTGGAGCGTCATGGATCGCGCCTCGACGCTGTTAAGCAACTACAGCCTCTCTTATTGGGACGCGATGATAATCGCCGCCTGCTTGGACGGCGGAGTAACCCTCCTCTACTCAGAAGACTTCGACGCCTATAAGAGCATCGAGGGGCTCTCCTTGGTGAATCCCTTCAAAGCACCCTAAGACACAGCACCCTAGTGAACGAAATCATTATCCCTCGCAATTCACTCATCGTGCTCTGCGGACCGGCCGGGAGCGGCAAATCAACCTGGGCCGCCACACGCTTCTCGCCAACTCAAGTGGTCTCTTCCGACGAGTGTCGGGCGCTCGTGTCTGACGATCCTGCCAATCAAAGCGTGTCAGGTCACGCGTTTGAATTAATGCACTTCATCATTGAGAAACGCCTCGAGTTGGGAAGGCTGACAGTTGCTGACGCAACCAACTTGAGATGCGAACATCGACGGACTTTGATTCAGATCGCGCGGCGCTTTCATTTCAATATTGTCGTGATTGTGTTCGACGCTTCTGCTGAGACGTGTCTTTCGCGCAACGCCGCCCGGCGTCGCAAGGTCCCACAGGACGCGCTGATGAATCAGCACGCGCTGCTTGAGAACACGCTCAAGACAATCGACCGGGAAGGGTTCAATCGGGTTTTCAGATTGGATGAAGACTCGCAATCAAACACGCCGGTGAGGATCGGCCGGTACGTCAGTCGGCGGCCTCCGCGAGCTGCTCCTTGATCGGCAAAGCGCGCAAGGTCCTTCTCCAGCGCACGATTGAATCTACCAGCACGATTACCGCGCAGGTCATCATTATCGCCGTCAGGCCCGCGTCCAAATAACCGCGAAACATCGACTCAGGCTTCTTCGCGTCTTCCAGAAAATTGTCGAAGATTGCACGCCACCCGGCCGTCAGCGTAGTCGTCGCTACAAAGACTAATGGGGTGATTGTCACCCACGCGTACTTGGCGCGCCCTGAGTTGATGATGACCGTAGTTCCGACGCACAACGCTATCGTGGCAAGGAGCTGATTGGCGATTCCGAACATCGGCCATATGGTCGATATCGATCCGGTGCGAATAAAGTAAGTCCACCCGCCAACAATCAGAGCCGATGTGATGATCGCGCCCGGCATCCAGTCGGGCCGTTCGAGAGGTTTATAGAACCTGCCCAAAAACTCTCCCAGCATGAACCTGGCCACACGAGTGCCGGCGTCAATCGTCGTGAGGATGAACAGCGCTTCAAACATGATCGCGAAGTGATACCAGTACTTCATCAATCCGCGCATACCCGGCAAGCCGGAGAATATCTGTGCGATGCCGACCGCTAGCGTCACTGCGCCTCCGGTCCGCCCGCGCAGGTTCTTCTCGCCGGTCTCTTGAGTGAGTTCCTCGAGCTTCTGTTCGTGAAGGTCAAAGCCTTCAGTTGTGTTTTTCTCAACGAACTGAGTGTAGGTTGTCTTCGCTTCCGGTGTAGCTTGCTTCATGTTGATGGAAAAATAATCTCCCGGGAGCAACGAACTTGCCGCGACAAGCGCAACTACTCCGACCAGTCCTTCCATCAACATGCTTCCGTAGCCGATCACCCGAGCGTCGGTTTCGCGGTCCAACATCTTCGGAGTCGTGCCCGAGCTGATCAACGAATGAAAGCCCGATATCGCGCCACAGGCGATCGTCACGAATACAAATGGAAAGACCTTACCCGGAATGATTGGGCCGCCGCCCGAGACGAACGGCGTCGTCGCTGGCATATGGAGATGTGGCGCCACAAAGAGCACCCCGATGATCAGGAACGCAACTGTTCCGATCTTCATGAACGAGCTCAGGTAATCGCGCGGACAAAGCAGCATCCATACCGGCAAGACCGACGCGATAAAACCGTATGCAGCCATCAAGTAGGTAATCGTGGTTTCCGAAAAAGTGAAGCTTGAAGCAAGCGAGGACTCCGCGATTCTTCCGCCGACAACGACTGCGGCAAACAGACCTATTACGCCGATGATCGTAGCTTCCGCAGTTTTGCCAATGCGGAAGCGGAACATGTAGAAACCCATCGCAATCGCCAGCGGAATCGTGAAACCAACCGTGAATGTTCCCCACGGACTCTCGCCGAGCGAGTTGACAACGACCAGTCCAAGCCCGGCAAGCGCGATAACGACGACGAACAGAATCGCGATGCCAGTGACCACACCAGAGAGCGGGCTTATCTCGGTTCGGGCGATCTCGGCTAACGACTTGCCTCGCCTTCGAACCGACGATACCAATATCACAAAGTCGTGCACTGCGCCGCCCAGCACGACGCCAATCACGAGCCAGAGTAGTCCCGGTAAGAATCCGAACTGCGCGGCAAGCACCGGCCCAACGAGCGGGCCCGCGCCGGAGATCGCAGCGAAGTGATGTCCGAACAAAACCCACTTGCTGGTCGGGTAGTAGTTGCTTCCATCGTTCATCGTGTGCGCGGGAGTCTGACGGCGGTCGTCCAGCATCATCACCTTCGCAGCGATAAACGCGCTGTAATATCGATAGGCGATGGCCAACACGCACAGCGTGCCAATCATAATTGGAAGTGCGCTCATGGGTCTCCTCTGGCAGTCGTCGCGCCGATCGAATTTACTAAGGGTTTCTGATTCGACGGTGATGCTACGGGATTGAAACCGTGCGTGTCAACGCGAGCACTGATGGAGATTTGTCAGATCTGAGCCGCCCACAACCTTGACTTACATTGGCCTGCTAAGTATGTTAGTCCTTACTTACTTAACAGAAGGAGCGTGAACATGGCAGCAGTTCCCTTGCCGCATCGATCGCAGCCGATGCGGATGGCCGCCGAAAACAGGCGCAGCCAGATCGTCGCCGTGGCCTCCGAGCTCTTCTCGCAAAAGGGATTTCGCGGCACAACCACGAAAGAGATCGCCGACAGCGCCGAGGTTAGCGAGGCGATCATCTTCCGGCACTTCGCGACCAAGGACGATCTGTATCGAGCGATTCTTGACCACAAGGTCAAGCAAGCCACTGAGCGAATGCAGGCGAACTTGAACGACGCCGCCAGCCGCAAAGACGACAACGCCTATTTCGGGTCGCTGGCTTACGAGATGCTGGAGTTTCATGGCAAGGACAAGACCTTCATACGGCTGCTGCTTTTCAGCGCGCTTGAAGGTCACGACCTCTCGGAGATTTTTTTCCACTCGACCGCTCTCGAGATGAAAAACCAGATTCGCCGGTACATCAAGCAGCGCATCGCCGACGGCGCCTTTCGCCGGGTTGACGCCGCCGTAGCGGCGCGTGCGTTCGTCGGCATGGTTCTGAATCAAGCGCAGGTTCGCAACATCTTTCGCGACGACGACCTGAGATTCTCGAACCGTCAAATGGCCGATCGATTCGTCGACATATTTCTCAACGGAATTCGCAAGCACGATGATCGGGGTTCGCGGAAAGGGCGAGGCCGACGCTAGTTCCCTTGCGTCGTTTCAACTAAAGCGCAAACGAAAGACGAAGATGAAGAGAATGACCTTTATGAAGTTCACCACTTTGCTGATCGTTATCATAGTTCTTCCCGCGGTTTTGCTCACTTCCGCCTGCGGCCGCAATCAACAGTCACCCGAAGCAACGGCGGAGGCGAAAGCGGCCGCACCAACTCCTCCGCCGATTGACGTCGCAACCGCTGCTGCGATCACTCGCACTTTGCAACGCGGGGTTGAAGTCGTCGGCTCGCTCGCCGCCGATGAAGAAGTGGTCATTTCGGCTCAGGCGCCTGGCGAACTTGCGCAGCTCAACGTCGACTTCGGTGGCTACGTCGCGCGTGGGCAGATCATTGCTTTGATCGATTCGCGGGACGCGAAGCTCAAGGTCGAGCAGGCCGAAGCTACGCTGAAGCAAACGATGGCGCGCCTTGGAATGAAGGAGGGAGAAAAGTTCGATCCAATTCGAAACCCCGATGTGAGGGTCGCAAGGGCTCAACTCGATTGGGACAAGATGAGTCTGGATCGTCAGAGGCAATTGGTTGAAAACGGCGACGTATCTCGCGCGGTCTACGATCAAGCTGTCACGGCACACAGCCTGGCGCAGGCTCGTTATCAGGCCGCGGTCGATGCGGTCAATCAGCAACTGGCGATTGTCGAACAACAGCGCGCCTCTTTGGATCTGGCAAAGAAAGCGCTTACCGACACCGTTGTGCGCGCTCCGATCAGCGGTGCAGTTAAAGAGAAGCATGCATCGCGGGGTACGTACCTTCCGATCAACGGGCGCATCGTCACGCTGGTGAAGATCAATCCGCTTCGGTTGCGCGCCGACATTCCCGAATACGCCGCAGGTTTGGTGCGAACCGGGCAGACGATTACTCTGAGAGTCGAAGCTCTCCCGGAGCGCATTTTCACCGGACGCGTGGTCCGCATCGGCGCTTCGCTCAATGAACAGACTCGCGCGCTGACGGTCGAAGCGGAAGTCGCCAATCCAGGCAATCTGCTTCGCCCGGGAATGTTCGCGAAATCGAATTTGATCACGGCCAGTAATGCGCCCGCGGTGATGGTGCCTCGGCGCGCGGTTCAGATCATCGCAGGATTGAACAAGGTTTTTGTGATCGAAAACGGCCGTGCGTCCGAGCGCATCGTCAAGACCGGCGCGAACGACGGCGACCTGATCGAGATTGTCGAGGGCGTGAAATCGGGCGAGAGCGTTGCCACCAGCAACCTGGATAAGTTGCAAGAGGGCAGCACAGTCAGCGCCGGGAAATAATAGGACCAATATGACCGATATGACCTATTCCTAGATCACAAGCTCCTAGCTGGAGAGGCTATGCAGAAACTTGCTGAAATCTGTGTCCGTCGTCCCGTCTTCGCCACGATGCTGATCATGACGCTGATCGTGCTGGGCGTCTTCTCTTACAATCGGCTGGTCGTTGAACGCTTCCCGCGAGTCGAATTCCCCACGATCACTGTGACCACTCGGTTGCCGGGCGCGGCGCCGCAGGAAGTCGAGACCGAGATCACCGACAAGATCGAAGAGGCAGTCAACACCATCAGCGGCATCGACGAGTTGCGCTCGACTTCAGCCGAAGGCGTCTCGCTCGTGTTCGTCGTGTTCGATCTCGAACGCAACCTCGACGAAGCAGCGCAGGACGTGCGCGACAAGATCAACCGGGTGCTGCCCAATCTGCCCCGCACCGTCGAACAGCCAACGATTGAAAAGCTGGACCCGGACGCCTCGCCGATCATGACGATCTCGGTCGCTTCCAATCGCAACATCCGCGAGATGACCGAGTTCGCCGACAAGGTGCTGCGCCGCCAAATCGAATCTGTCAACGGCGTCGGCCAGGTCCAGATCATCGGCGGACGTAAACGCCAGGTGAACGTATATCTTGACGGGGACAAGTTGCGCGGTTACAACCTGACCGTCACGCAAGTGTGGGGGGCGCTGCAAGCCCAAAACCTGGAAGTGCCGGGCGGCCGCGTCGAACAGGCCGATCGCGTGCTCACCCTGCGCACGCTCGGCCGCCTGCAAACTCCGGCCGACTTCAACGACATCGTCGTCGCCAACCGCAACGGATATCCGATCAAAATCTCCGACATCGGCCACACCGAAGATAGCGAGGAGGACGAACTGACTGCGGGCCGCCTCAACGACAAGCCGGCGCTGTTGCTGCAGGTGCGCCGTCAGTCGGGCACTAACGTAATCGAGGTAGTCGACGCGATCAACGCGCGGCTCGCGGCAGTCAAGAAATCACTACCCGCCGGTTACTCGGTCGATATCGTGCGCGACCAATCGATCTTCATACTCGCCTCGTTCCACGCGGTTCGCGAGCACTTGATGCTGGGGTCGCTGCTCGCCGCATTGGTCGTTCTGCTGTTTATGGGCAACTTGCGCGCAACGATCATCGCGGCGATAGCGATTCCGACGTCGATCATCTCGACATTCGCGATCATGGATTATTTCGGCGTCACCCTGAACGGCCCGTCGATGCTGGGATTGACGCTTTCAGTCGGCATCGTAATCGACGATGCGATCGTCGTGCTCGAGAACATCTTCCGCTACATCGAAGAGAAGGGCTACGAGCCGTTCGCCGCCGCAATCGAAGCGACGAAAGAGATCGGCATGGCGGTGATGGCCACGACGCTGTCGCTGGTGGTGATTTTTCTCCCCGTCGCGTTCATGCAGAGCATTCCAGGAAGATTCTTCAAATCTATGGCGCTGACGATGTCGTTCGCGATCCTGGTCTCGCTGCTCGTGAGCTTCACGCTGACGCCGATGTTGAGCGCGCGAATGCTCAAGCGGTTGAAGCGGAAGTCCGTAGAAGGCGCGGCGGGCGAACCCGCCGCGCACACAGGAGAGAAGAGTTCGCGGCTTAACCGCGTGCTGGATCACGGCTACACGGCGCTGCTGAGGTGGGCGCTGCACCATCGCCTTGCCGTGTGCGTGATCGCTCTACTGACGTTCGCATCGACCTTTGTGCTCGGCCCTCGCGTCGGCTTCAACTTCTTCCCAGTCGACGATCAAAGCGAATTCGAGGTCACGGTCCGCGCGCCGGAAGGTACTTCGCTGCGAAAGACTCTGGACATCGCCGAACAAGTCGCTGCCGGCATTCGCAAGCTCGATCACGTCGATTACACGCTGATGACCATGGGCGACGATTCGCAGCAGACGCAGAACCAGGCGAAGATTTATGTCAAGCTCGCCGATCTGGCGGAGCGCCCCGTCTCGCAGTTCGCGATTATGGGGCGGGTGCGCGAGAGAGTTTTACCGCAATTCGAGTCCTACAGCCTGCGCACGATTGTGGCGCCGGTCGCGATGATCACCGGCAGTGGGCGCGCCAATGCCGACGTTTCCTTCATGTTGCTCGGCCCCAACCTCGAGCAGCTCGACCAGTATTCGCAGACCCTGCTCGACAAGCTCAAACATTTTCCGGGCGTGGTCGACGCCGACACTTCGTTGATCGTGGGCAAGCCCGAACTGCGCGCGTCGATTGACCGGCAAAAAGCCGCTGAGCTTGGAGTGAGCATCTCCGACATCGCGCAATCGTTGCGGCTGCTGGTCGGCGGCGATCAAGTTTCAACCTACAACGAGAACGGCGAGCAGTACGAAGTCCACGTCCGCGCCAACCTGGATTTCCGCACGGACGCAAACAGCATCAGTCGGCTGAACGTCCCATCGACGCGGTTGGGTAGCATCGGCCTCGACAGCGTCGCGAAGTTGCAGGAGGGAACCGGGCCGACGCAGATCGAACGCGTTTCTCGTCAGCGGCTTGTGACGCTGACCGCCAATCTCAAGCCTGGCTTCTCTCAGAGCGACGCGCTCAGAAGCCTGGGGGATGAAGTGCAGGCGATGAACATGCTGCCTGGCTACAGCGCCGGCGTTTCGGGCTCGAGCAAAGAGATCGGCCGCACGCTACGCGGCTTCATGGTCGCCTTCACCCTCTCGTTTATCTTCATGTACATCGTGCTGGCGGCGCAGTTCGAATCGTTCATCCATCCGGTGACGGTGCTGCTGGCATTGCCGCTGAGCTTGCCGTTCGCGTTCGTTTCGCTGATCGTCACCGGGCAGGCGATGAATATGTTCACGCTGCTCGGACTGCTGGTGCTGTTCGGGATGGTGAAGAAGAACTCGATTCTCCAAATCGATCACACGAACGGGTTGCGGAAGAAGGGGATGGAACGGCACGACGCTTTGCTCCAGGCGAGCCGCGACCGGCTGCGTCCGATCCTGATGACGACAATCGCATTCGTCGCGGGCATGACGCCGCTGGCTTTGAGCAACGGCCCCGGTGCGGGCGTCAACCGCTCGACTTCCGTTGTCGTGATCGGCGGGCAGTCTCTTTGTCTGCTGCTGACCCTGGTGGTGACCCCGGTCGCGTATTCGCTCTTCGATGATGCGGGCGCGTCAACTGTTTGGGGACGAATAGGCCGCGCGACGCGAGTGCCATTTGCGTGGGCGCGCCGCAAAGCCGCGGAGGCGACATCAATGTTTCTAGGACTATTCAAGTACTAACGAGGCGAAGACATGAGAACACAATTCCGGTCATCAACCTTTCGGTCAAGCGCGGCAGCGCTGCCGCTTCTGTTGTCCCTGTCGCTCGCTGGGTCGAGCGCCGCGCAGATCGTCAGGCGCGCCGGAGAGCCGGTTCAAGAGACAAAGCAACGCGACTCGACCCCGACGCAGTCGCCAGCCGTGACGCGAGTCGGCGTGGATGAAAGCCGACCGCTGGCGCTGCCGCTTATCGATGCGGTGAAGATGGCTCTCGAGCAAAACAGAGACATTGAAGTCGAGCGAATCAACGTCCGAGAAGCCGAATATGATCTGTTTGCAGCGCAAGGCGCGATGGACGTTTCGCTGGGGGCCTCGAGTTTCTACGAACACAGGACGGTGCCTGTCGGCTCGCTGCTGTCGGGAGGGCCAGATGGAACGTTGACCACCAAGACGTTGAACTACGATTTAAGCGCCCAGCAATTGCTGCCGAGTGGCGCGCAATGGCTTGCGAGCCTGACCAACTCGCGCGGAGATGGCAATAGCCTATTCGCGTCGCTCAATCCGCAGTACAATACGGCGCTGACCATCCAGATTCGTCAGCCCATTCTGCGCAACTTTTCAATAGATGACGCGCGCCACCGCATACAAATCGCGAAGCGCGGGCTCGACTTATCAGACAGCCAGTTCCGCCAGAAGGCAATCGAGATCGTCTCGCGGGTTCAGCGCTCGTATTGGGATCTCGTGTTCGCGTTGAGGGACGCTCAAATTCAACGCGAGTCGGTCGAACTTGCCGGCACGCAACTCGCACGCAATCGGCGAATGGTTAACGAAGGCACGCTCGCGCCGATCGATCTGGTCTCAGTGGAAGCAGAACTCGAAAAGCGAAGGGAAAGTGTATTGAGCGCTACAGAAAGTGTAACGCGCGCAGAAAACGCACTAAAACAACTGATACTCGGCGATCGAGAATCGAGTGCCTGGAATCAGCCGATCATTCCCACCGAGGCGCCTGACTTGAGCACGACAAGC
>JADGNW010000261.1 GCA_017883315.1 Blastocatellia bacterium
GGCATCGTAGGCCTCCATCATCGGTGATTCCCAATCCTCGGTGAAAGCTTGTTTACCGTCGCGATAGACGCCTTCAATAGACTTCAACATTAGTAGTTACCTCATCAGTATCAAAGAGGCCGCAGGGTATCGGCCTACTCTCCGCCGAGCATCCGCTCGACAGTCTCGTAACTGGCTTCCAGAGCCTCTTCCAGCTTGTCGGTTTCATTGCCGCCGCCGGTACCCATATCGGCTCGGCCGCCGCCTTTGCCGCCGACAAGCGCGGATATTTCTCGCACGATCTGGCCCGCGTTGAGACGGTTGGTCAGGTCGTCAGTCACCCGAGCGACAAGCGAAGCTTTGCCGTCATTGGCCTGCCCCAACACTACTACTCCGGACTTCAGCTTCTGTGAAAGCGAATCTGCGAGCTGGCGCATGCCGTTAGCGTCGAGATTGGATACACGCCGCGCGACGACGCGAATGCCGGCGATTTCACGCGCGTTGTCGGCAGCCGACGCAGATTCTGATTGAGCCATCTTCAGCTTCAACTGTTCGATCTCGCGCTCGTAGCGGCGCACTTGATCCTGGAGCTTTTCGACTTGGGCCGGAATGTCTCGCAGCGGAACTTTGAACCGCTCCGCCAGTTGTTCGATCACGTGCTCATCGACCTGGAATCGAGCGATCGCTGCGTCGGCGGTCAGCGCTTCTATTCGGCGCACGCCCGCGGCGATCGAAGAGTCGCTGATGATCTTCATCGGGCCGATGTCTCCCGTAGCGCTCACGTGAGTGCCACCACAGAGCTCGGTTGAGAATCCGGGCACGCTGACTACGCGAACGTCCGAAGTGTACTTCTCTCCGAACAACGCCATCGCGCCAGATTGCAACGCTTCTTCAAGAGGTTTGATCTGAGTCTCGACCGCACGGTTGTGAAGCACCTCGCTGTTAACCAGCCGCTCGATCTCAGCGATCTCGTCTTCGCTAAGCGGAGCGTAGTGCGTGAAGTCGAATCGCAATCGATCGGGTGCGACGAGCGAGCCGGCTTGCTTCACGTGAGGCCCGAGCACTTCACGCAACGCAGCGTGCAGCAGATGAGTGCCGGTGTGATTGGCTTTGATTCGGCGCCGGCGCTCGGCATCGACGCGCGCGTTGATCGTGTCGCCGACTCGCAGTTCACCCTGTTCGACTCTTGTCTTGTGCAACGGATAGCCGGTGATCACCGAATAACAATCTTCGACTTCTGCGAGCACGTTGTCGCCTTCAGAGACGCCGGAGTCGCCGATCTGGCCACCGGCTTCGGAATAGAAAGGCGTCCGATCCAGAATGACCTCGCCGGTCTCGTTTAGTGACAGCGCCTCGCGCTCTTCATCACCGACGATGATCGCAAGCACTCGCGCGCCGTGCGTCTCGGTCTCGCGATATCCGGTGAATTCGGTGCGCGGCAATCGTCCGGCGACCGTTGTATAGATTTCACGCGCGCGTCGACTGCCTTCAATCACAGAAGGCGCGGTCTGCTGCTGAAGCTCGCGAAGCGCCGTATCGAATTGGTCGTTGAAGTCGTCTTCGCTGATCTCGATGCCGTGCTGCCCTAGCACGACGCGTATCAAGTCGCGCGGAACGCCGAACGTGTCGTAGGTCCGAGCAAGCTCGATCATCGGCGGCGCTGCAGGTGAATGGCGCTCGAACAACTCCTCCAGCCTCGGCTCGCCAACCGTCAGTATTCGGCTGAAGCGCTGCTCTTCACCGCGAACCGTTTCGTCGATCAGTTGACGCGACGCGATGAGTTCGGGGAAGGGCTCGCCCATCAGGTCGACTACGAAGTCTGTGACCTTGTGGAAGAACGGCGGCTTGAGCCCGAGCCCTTTCTCACCGTGATAGATCGCGCGCCGCATGATTTTGCGCAGCACATAGTTTCTGCCGACGTTGCCCGGGGCGATGCCATCCGCCAACGAGAACGCAGTCGTCCGAGCATGGTCGGCGATCACTCGCATCGACACTCCCTGGTCGTAGCGCCGTGCTGCGGCGAGAATCTCGTCCCGTGTTTCTTGCGGACCAGGATCTTCGGGATGCTCTCCGACATATTGTTTGCCGGAAAGGTCGGCAATGAAGTCGATGATCGGCTTGAGAAGATCAGTATCGTAATTTGATTTGACCTTTTGAATGACAGCAGTCACCCGTTCAAGACCTGCGCCGGTATCGACTGAAGGAGCCGGCAAAGACTCGAGCTTGTATTCAGTTTCTGAAACCTTAGACCGGTTAAACTGCATGAAGACCAGGTTCCAGATCTCCACAGTCGTGTCGGCCGGCCCGTTGACAAGCTCGGACCGGTTGAACTTCGGATCTTCCGGGTTAGTACCCTGGTAGTAGTGGATCTCCGAGCACGGCCCGCAGGGACCGGTCTCACCCATTTGCCAGAAGTTGTCCTTCCGCCCGAAGCGAAGAATACGGTCGGTCGGCGCGCCTACTTGCTGCCAGTATCTGATGGCTTCCTCATCCGGTCCAACCTCGTCGTCGCCTTCAAACACCGAGAACCACATCCGTACCGGGTCGAGCTTGAACTCGTTCACCAGCAAGTCCCACGCGAAGTAGATTGCTTCCTTCTTGAAGTAGTCGCCGAACGAAAAGTTCCCGAGCATCTCAAAGAACGTGTGATGCCGCGTGGTGCGTCCCACTTCGTCGAGGTCGTTGTGCTTGCCTCCCGCTCGCACACACTTCTGCGACGAAGCCGCGCGCTTGTAGTCGCGTGGCTCAACCCCCAGGAACACATCCTTGAACTGGTTCATTCCAGCGTTGGTGAACAATAGCGTCGGATCGTTCGCGGGCAACAGCGGCGAGCTTCTCACTACGCGGTGGCCGCGCGCAGCAAAGTAGTCCAGAAACTTCTGTCTGATCTCGTGTCCAGTCATAACTGTCATCTTTACTCTCGAGAGTTGAAAGATGGATTATAGCAAACGCAGGCGGGTGAAAGAAAAAAGGAAGCGTGAGAACTCTAGCAGTGCTGAAAAACGTTTTCACTAGCCCAGGCGTTCACGCCTGGGGTCGTCAGCGGCGGACGATGTAGAAGCCCCGTTCACGGGGCTTCTTCGACTTTTGCGGGTCAGTGCTGATTCAAGGTTCGAAAGAATTCCTTAAGGCCATGCAAGCCCGGTGAACCGGGCTGGAGAAAATGGGCGGGATCTCTTACCCAGGCGTGAACGCCTGGGCTACGCAAAAGGCCAGCGCAAAAAAAACCAAAGGGGATGACGCAGCCCCCGTTGCCTCATCCCCTCCAGCTTTTTGTTGTTGCTTTGTCTGTCGCTTCTCTCAGTTTTACGATGACTGGCGGAGCCCCCGTTCCCCCTGCCACCGCGTTACTTTTTCAAAGCTACGCCTCTGCATTGGCAATGTACGTGCCAGCGATTCTGGCCCGCGCAGGTAGGCGTAAGTTGTGTGATTCAATGAAACCTCATTAGCTCTGTTCTTTTAGCTGCCAAATCTTGTCAATTCAAGGGTGACGAATCTCGTGAGGGGATAGAAGATCAAGGATAGAAGATCGAGGATAGAAGATCGAGGACATAACGCGCCGTTGCATGTTCGATTCTCAATCCTCCATCCTCTATCCTCTATCCTCTATCCTCCATCCTCTATCCTCCATCCTCCATCCTCTATCCTCCATCCTCCATCCTCCATCCTCCATCCTCAACGCCCCTAGCTTCGCTCTTTGCCACCGTCAAAACTTCGCTAGGAAATCCGCCGAGTTAGGCTATAATCAATCGCGGCTCCGACATGACTGGCAGCCAGATCGAAGCCCGGCACCGGCTCGAGTCGCAAATCCGGCAGCCGGGTGCGAACCGCGCTTCCAGGCAAGACTCGATTTCTGGATCCAAGTAGTATTCGACTAAAGGACGAGTTGATCTTCTTTTCTTAGTCGTCCTGTTAGTTCGATTTGGACGTTGCTGCTGGTGATCGTACCTCGCGCCACTGAGACGCGAATTGATCTTTCACAACTCAGCTTAGCTATTCGCAGCGTCGTAAAAGCAGGAACGGCTCGAGCGATAGATAAGACGAACGGAGGATATATGCAAGCCGATGTTACTCTGATTCGATTCGTCTTCCTCGCGGCGCTCGGGAGTGCAGGTTACTTCCTCAGACCCTTCCCGGCTTTTGGGAAGTGGAATCCGCTCTTCTCGACCATCATAGGAGGAGTACTTGCGGTCTCGATAATTCTCTTCGAGACCCGAATCCGCAAAGCCACTCTTAAGACTCTTATCGGCGGCGCGGTCGGGTCGATACTTGGTATCGCAGGCGCTACATTAATCTGCTGGATCATAGCCGCGCAGCATGCGCTACCCGAAGAGTTCAAATCTTTCCTAACCCTCACGCTGACATCGTTCATGGGGTATGTAGGATTAATAGTCGGCGCGGTCAAAGGCGACTACCTCGACCTGACAGCGCTTGGAGGAATATTCGTAGAAAAGGGAGCAGCCAAAACTCACTCCTTGATCCTGGATACGTCGGTCATCATCGATGGCCGGGTAGCCGACATCGCCGAGACAGGCTTTCTGTCTGGCATGCTGGTGATACCTCAGTTTGTGCTGCGCGAGCTTCAACAGATAGCCGACAGCGCCGACTCGATCAAACGCAACCGCGGCCGTCGCGGACTCGATATTCTTCAGCGGATTCAGAAGAAGAAAGGATCGAGCTACGAGATCGTCATCAGCGAGGCGGACTTCCCAGATGTGCGTGAGGTCGATCACAAACTGATCGAGCTTGCCAAACAGATCGAAGCGAAGATCGTCACCAATGACTTCAACCTGAACAAGGTCGCGCAGCTTCGCGGGGTTGCGGTCCTCAATATCAACGAGCTTGCCAACGCGCTGAAGCCGGTCGTTTTGCCTGGCGAGATCATGCGTGTCTTCGTGCTCAAGGAGGGTAAGGAATATAACCAGGGCGTGGCTTACCTGGACGACGGCACGATGGTAGTCGTTGACAATGCGCGGCGCATGATCGGAAAGAACATCGACGTGTCGGTCACCAGCGTCTTGCAAACAACAGCGGGCAAGATGATCTTCGGGCGCTTCGGCGAGGACGGACGCGCGGCGGCCCCGCGACAACCCAACGCAGTTTCGCAGTGACCGAACGCAAGCTCAACACAGTAATAATTCCCGCGGCCGGCATCGGCGCGCGCATGCATGCCGAGCGCGCCAAGCAGATGCTCGAGCTCGAAGGTGTGCCTGTTCTTGTTCACACGCTCAAGCGCTTTCAAGAATGCGATGCGGTCGATCAAATCATTCTGGTCCTCCAGCCAAACCTCACTAGCGACGCGCTCAGTCTGATATCTCGATACAATCTAACGAAGGTAGCGCGCGTGGTGGCCGGAGGCGCCGAGCGCCAGGACTCGGTCTATCGCGGGCTTCAGGTGGTGAAAGAAGAGAGCGCTGGAATCATAGTGGTTCACGACGCCGTGCGCCCGTTCGTCAAGCCCGAAGAGATACGCGCGGTGATCGAACGCGCGGCGAGCACGGGAGCTGCTCTGATGGCGCTTGCGGCGACCGACACTATCAAACAAGTGAAATCGGGACGTGTGCAGCGGACGCTCGATCGCCGGCGAATCTA
>JADGNW010000262.1 GCA_017883315.1 Blastocatellia bacterium
ACTAGACGCTCGCTTCGACTTTTAGCTCTTTACTCTCGATCTGAAGGTTGGCTTCAATCGCGTCGCGCGTCCGCGCGATGAGTTCGCCGAGGTTCTTCTCGGAATACTCTCGCGTCTCGATCGGCTCTCCGATTATCACCTCGACCCTTCCGGGCCGCGGAGCGAGCGTCGTCTTTGGCAGGAGCTTGAAGGTCCCTCGAATCGAAACCGGAACAATTGGAACACCGGCGCGGAGCGCTATCTTGAAGGCTCCATGTTTGAACTCCTGAAGCTTGCCGTCGGGCGTGCGAGTTCCTTCAGGGAAAACCGCCAGGGACTTTCCCGCTCGCACGCCTTCGATCACGCTGCGCAAGCTCTTTGCTGTCTTGCGTGGGTCGCTGCGATCGATCGGAAAGTTACCCGCCGTCCACAAGTGCCATCCCATGAACGGTATTAAGAACAGTTCCTTCTTCGCCATTATTCGAAACTGATAAGGCAGGTACGCAAACAGCGCCGGCGTGTCGATCAGACTCGAGTGGTTCGCCATGTAAACGTAGTTCTGATCGGAACGAACGTTCTCGGTTCCGTGCACACGAATACGCGCAAAGATGCTCCAGGCTACAAGCCGGCACCACCACCGCGCGCACCAGTGCTGCATCGCTCCGGTGCGGTCAAAGGGCCACAGCAAGAGCGAAATCGTCGCCATCACCACCGTATGTGTATACCAAAGGAGGTTGGCAAACGGCGCCCATAGATAAACCAGAATTGTTTTCAGCTTGTTCACCGCAACCTTGTAAGGGCGGCCCTCTGTGTGACCGCCCCTTCTTGGTCTTCGTAGCGCATCAAGTAGAGAGGGGCGGCTACAGAGGGCCGCCCTTACAAGTACTCTGCGCTGCCTACTGAATCAACGGCGCTGCAAGCAGGAGCATGATGATCGACTTCGCGTCATCAATCTCACCCGCGTGCATGCGCGCCAATGCTTCTGCAAAAGGCAACTTCACTACTTCAATCTCTTCGTCGTCGTCCAGATTCTGCGCCGATTGCTCGAGGCCGGTCGCAAGATATAAGAACAGCCGCTCATTGCAATAGCCCGGCGCTACATTGAACTCGCCGATCTTGCGAAGCTCACGAGCCCGATAGCCCAGCTCTTCTTCAAGCTCGCGCGCGGCGGTTTCTTCAGGTGTCTGACCCGGCTCGATTCGACCCGCACAGATCTCGAGCGAGTAGCGGCCGAGTGGATAACGCCACTGCCGAACAAGTGCCACGCTCCCGTCGCCAAATAGTGGCAGCGCTCCGGCGCCGCCGTTGTGGTGGACAAATTCAATCTCGACTTCTCCCTTAGCTTCAGAGTTGAAGCGGCTCAGCGAGACGTCGAACACCCTGCCGCGATGGATGTACTTTCGTTTGATCAGCTCGTGTGACATTAGGAATCCTTTGAGACGTGATGTGTGAAGCGAGCGTCTCACTCATCACGTTTCACTCTTCATCATCGCGTTCTGTGAGTCCTCTTCTTCCAGCAGTCTTTTCACTTCGCCTACAAGGTGCAAGGAACCTGCTACGCAAACCAATCCGTCGGGCGGAGTCACACTACGCGCCCACGAAAGCGCCTGTCTGACGGTCTCCGTGAAGATCACGTTGCGAGCTCGATGCAACGCCGCTTTGCCTAACCGTGCATTGCCAGCCGCGCGGATGTCTCTCACTCTGGTCAACACGACGGTTCGCGCTGCGTCGAGAAGCTCGGCAGCCATGCGATCGACGTCCTTGTCGCCCATCGCGCCAAACACCAGTGTAATCGCTCCCGGCCAAAACTCATCCAGATACGCTCTGAGCGCGCGAGCTCCCGCCGGGTTGTGAGCGCCGTCGAGCAGAACTGGGGGTTGATCATCAATCATCTCCAAGCGACCCGGCCAGCTTACTTCGCGCAGCCCTGACATGATGTTTTCGCGGGTTATGCCAAAACCCATTTCGCTCAAGAGTTCTGCGGCTTCGATCGCGGCTGCCGCGTTATCCGCTTGATGCCTCCCCAGCAGGCCAAGCGCGATCCGCGAGTACCTTGAGTGCGAAGACTCGTAGTCGAAGACCAAGCGCCCGCGGTCATCCGTCTCGATTTGCCCCGGCGCGTTCGCGAAAACTGGAAGCACTGATGTTTCGAGGCAGCGCCGCATCAGCACTTCGATCGCGGCTTGATGCGCTTGCCGGCCTATCACCGCGCGCGTTCCGGGAACAATGATCGCAGCTTTTTCGCCGGCAATCTCTTCGATCGTGCTGCCCAGAATATTCTGGTGATCAAGATCAATAGAAGTAATAACGGATACACTTCTCTCTACGGCATTCGTGGCATCAAGCCTGCCTCCCAACCCCACTTCGAGAACCGCGAGCTCAGCGCCACGCTCTTGAAAATAACATAGCGCGATGGCGGCTACCTGTTCGAAAAAGGTAGGGGCCGCGTTCAGCAGGCCGGCAGCCACCAGTTCTTCGCTCGCCTCGCGAACGCGCGACGCAAGTCTAGCGAAGTCAGATTCGTCTATCTCTTGCCCGCTTACTCGCATCCGCTCTTCTATTCGGACGAGGTGGGGTGACGTAAACAACGCACACCGATGCCCGGCGCTTCGCGCGATCGATTCAATCATCGCCGCGACCGATCCCTTCCCATTCGTGCCCGCGACAATGACGGACTTGAACGAACGTTCGGGATGACCGAGCTTCTCGAGCAACAGGCTTATGCTCTCGAGACCGTACTTTGCCGCGAGCACCTCGTGCCCGAGCGAATACAAGTAGTTCAGCGACTCTGTGTAATTCATCATCCTGTTCAATCCGGCTGTGCCTGCACCACCACTTCAGAGACTGCGCTCAATTGATCTTGATAAAGCCTGGCGAGTAGCACGCAGAAGTGATAACCACGATTGATCTGAATGGATTTAGGTTTTGTGAGCCTTTCCGTTCGGGCTCATGAAATCAAGCGAGTTAGTGATGAACTGCTTCAAGTCTTTTCTCTCGACGACAGCGTCGAGCATTCCGTGTTCGAGCAGGAACTCGGCGCGTTGAAATCCCTCGGGTAACTTTTGCTTTATTGTCTGCTCGATCACGCGAGGTCCCGCGAACCCGATTTGCGCCCCTGGTTCTGCGATATTCAAATCTCCCAGCATCGCATAGCTAGCGGTCACACCACCGGTGGTCGGATCGGTGAGAACAGATATGAACGGCAGGCCTTGTTCATCGAGACGCGCGAGGGCGGCCGAGATCTTAGCCATCTGCATGAGCGAAATCGCGCCCTCTTGCATGCGAGCACCGCCCGAAGCTGAAAACACGACGAGTGCCGAACGCTCTTTAATGGTGAGCTCTATGGCGCGAGTGATCTTCTCTCCAACTACCGCGCCCAGCGAACCGCCAACAAACCCCAACTCCATCGCGCAAACGATCGCCGGACGCCCGCCGATTTCTCCTTGAGCCGTAATGAGCGCATCCCGCAGCTTTGTGCTCTCTTGCATTTGACGAAGCCGTGTCCGATAGCTTTTCGTGTCGACAAAATGAAGGGGGTCATTCGAGGACAACTCCGCGTCGAGCTCGACCCACTCATCATTGTCCATGGTGAGCGTCAATCGCTCGGCGGCGCTGATCCTGTGGTGATGCCCGCAGCGCGGACACACACTCAGGTTCTCTTCCATCTCACGCTTGAGGAGCATCTCCTCGCAGCCCTGGCACTTTACAAACAGTCCTTCTGTGCGGACGGTTCGCTCTTCGTTATCGCCCGGTCGCTCGGGCCGCCGTGTTTTCTTGAACCAAGTCATAGTGAAGAAATCGAAGATCGAAGATTGAGGATCGAGGATCGAACCGGCTCTCTATTCTCAATCCTCTATCGTCTAGCCTCTATCCGTCTTGGGAAGTCCTTCTACTAAAGTCCGTCATCTTTTCCGGCACGCCTGCGCGGCGGTTCACCGCTCTTGCGAGTATGAACAAAAGGTCTGAGACCCGGTTTAGATAAACAATAGTCTGACCGTTCAATTGCTCAGTCTCCGACAGGGCGACCGCCCGCCGCTCTGCTCGCCGGGCAACCGTGCGAGCTAGATGAAGAGTTGCCCCCGCCTGCGAACCCCCCGGAAGAATAAACTCTTTGAGCGGCTCGAGCTCCGAAAGAAAGCGGTCCGCAAGCTCTTCAAGTTTTGCGATGAATGATTCATCGATCCGCGGTACTTCGATCTCCGAAGGACTGGCCAGGTCTGCACCGAGCGTGAACAGATCATTCTGAATCAGGCTTAACACATCGTCGACATCCTGGTCTTGCGGCATCGTTCGCGCTAAGCCAATCAGCGAGCTCAACTCGTCCACGTCTCCGTAAGCATCGACCCTCAGACTGGCTTTGCTTACTCGCGAGCCTCCAACAAGAGACGTCTGCCCGCCGTCGCCGGCCTTCGTATAGACTTTCGTGATTCGCACTTTCTTCCTGGTGAAGCGGGTTTCATGATAGGCGCGGCTATGTAGGTTGTCAAAGTTGG
>JADGNW010000263.1 GCA_017883315.1 Blastocatellia bacterium
GGTCAATGAGGTCACGGACTCTCGTCAGCAACTCCCGCTGAATTCGTCAGACCACCTCGGTACCCGCGGCACTGCGAGCGAGAATCATAGGCAAGGGCTTCAGTTCTCTACGAAGCGGATCAAGAACTAGCCCAAGCGATTCAAGCGTAAAGGCGCCCAACAGCACACTGTCCCCTTCCTGGCCGAAGATGACGTCTGCCACGCCTATGCCATCCTCGTACTTGAAAAGCGCGCCTCCCTTCTTTCGAACGATCTTAATTCCGTCCGCCAGGCGAAACTGCTGCTCTGCGAAAGGCTTGATGCCGAGTCGTTCCAACGTAGGAGTTGGCACGACGGAGTAAACAGCCCCTGAGTCGATCAAAAACTCGAGCTTCTCTGTGACGTCAGGGCTCGCGGGATTTCCCACTTCAATCTCTAAAACCGTCAGTCCCATTCTAGCTTCCTCCTGAAAACCGCGAACTCAATTGGAAGGTGTAGCGATTATAGGTAATCCAGTGCCCGCTTACAACGAAAGCTGATGCGCTTCTACGGTGATAAAGCTCCGCAAGGCCATCATTTGGTTCAAGACAGCGTACGTTGACCGGCTTCGGGCGCGCGGCTAAGATTTTCCTTTCGTGATAACGCGGAAACGCTTTCATGGATGAACGCACTTTCAAGACTCTCGATTTTGAATCTCTGGTCAGCCTTTTGGCGCGCCACGTTCAGACTCCGCTCGGCCGCAAGCGGGTGATGGCGCTTCTGCCGTCCAGTGATCGCGCTCACATTGATCGCGAGCTTGATCGGACCACAGAATGCGCAAACTATCTATCCACCGGCGGCTCGTTTGGCCTCGGCGAGATTGTTGATCCCACAGACTCGCTTGCTGAGCTTCAGGTCGAAGGAACAAGTCTCGACCCGCACCAGGTCCTCGCGCTTCAGCGTCTCGTCGGCGCCGGCATGGATGTTCGCGCGCAGTTCTCCGATGCTGAATTAAGAGGCCGCTATCGTGAGCTCTCGTCGATAACGGCGGGTCTCCCTGATCTTCGAAGAATGCTCGCGTCGATACGAGGCAAGATACTGCCAACCGGAGAAATCGACGACAGCGCGAGCCCGACTTTACGACGAATTCGCGGTGAGATTAATCAAAGACGCGCACGAATCTATCGCAGTCTCGAATCGCTGATGCATGATCGCGCGCCGTCGGCCATCCAGGAAGACATCGTCACCATTCGCAATGGGCGCTTCGTCATCCCGGTGCGAACAGACTCGCGCGCGCAAGTGCCGGGAGTCATGCACGGGCTCTCGTCGAGCGGGCAGACGACCTACATCGAGCCGCTCGCGACTATCGATCAGAACAACGAGATGGTTCGGCTCCGCGAAGAAGAAGAGATCGAGATCGCGCGGATTCTGCTGGAGATCACCGAAGCGTTTAGATCGAACCGCGCCGGTATAGCGTTGGTTGCTGACGCGCTGGGCGAGATTGACTTCACTCAAGCGAAAGCAAGACTGTCCGCTGAGTTCACCTGCGTGCGGCCCACAATGACTGACAGCCGCGCGCTGCTGCTTGAAGATGCGCGGCATCCGTTGCTCGAAGACACGCTCAAGCAGACGGGAGGCAAGATTGTTCCGATCTCTCTGGAGATGGACGAAACTCACCAGACGATGGTGATCAGCGGTCCCAACGCCGGCGGCAAGACTGTCGTTGTGAAGACGGTCGGCGTGATTACTTTAATGGCACAGAGCGGCCTGCACGTTCCTGCTTCCCGTGCAGTTCTACCGGTGTTCGATCAAGTGCTTGCCGACATCGGCGATCAGCAATCGATCGCGGCGAATCTCTCTACGTTTACCGCGCATATGCGCAACATCGCGGAGATGGCCGAGCACGTCTCTCCGCCTGCGCTCATTCTGATAGACGAAGTCGGCACCGGCACGGATCCCGATGAAGGCGCCGCGCTCGGCGTTGCGATCGTAGACTTCTTCCGGCGCGCGAGCGCGACGACCATCGCGACTACTCACTACAACCCGCTGAAGACCTGGGCGTCACAAGCCGAAGGAGTCCTGAACGCTTCCGTTGAGTTCGATGAAGAGACTCTGAGACCGACTTACCGGCTAATTGTCGGTGTTGCGGGCTCGTCAGCAGGGCTGGAGATCGCGCGCCGCATGAATCTTCCTAATGAGATCATCGAAGAAGCGAACGAATGGATCGATCCGGCTCACATCGAAGCGAGCGATTACTTGAAGCGGCTCAAGAAGCTCGTCGATGAACAGGAGGGTTTGCGCGCGGCGCTTGAAGAAGAGCGACAGGTGACTGCAGACAAGTACGCGCTGCTAGACGTTGAATTCGCGCGTAAGGAAGCTGACCGTAAACGAGAATTCGAGAGCCAGCTTGCCCAGGTGATACGCGAGTTCACTAGTGAGAGCGAGCGCCTGCTCAAGACCGTGAGCGATCGAGTCACCGCGGCGCGACTGAAAAAAGAAGCGGAGACGCGTGGCGCTGAGCTACGCCGCTCTGCAGGCGTCAGGCTGCGTAAGCAAGTTGAGGCCGCGCCGTTACCGGCGACCGCTTCCGTCGCGCTCATTGCCGAAGCCCAGCCGCCGACCGGAGTTGAATTTCAATTAGACATTGCAGACATACACGAACGCGATCGAGTGAAGATCAAGACGCTGAATCAGGAAGGTACCGTTGAATCAATCAGTGATGGCGAATACACGGTGCTGGTCGGGTCGCTGAGGTTCCGCGCTCACCGCGATGATATCCAACTGATGAAGGCAGCGGCTCCGTTGTCGAAACATGCAGCCGCGCTGCCGCGCGGTGTCAGCGCCGAAGTGAGCGCTGAAGTAGATGTCGATCAGAATTTCACACCCGAAATCAAAGTAATCGGCTTAAGAGCTGACGAAGCGTCCGACTTGGTCGACAAGTTCCTAGACGAAGCTTATATGGCGGGCGCTGAAACCGTTCGAATAGTTCACGGACACGGCACGGGCGCTTTGCGGCGAGCGATCGCAGAATTACTTACGGGTCACACTCACGTCGAGCGCTTTCACGCTGCGCCTGCCGACCAAGGCGGCTCCGGTGCAACCGTTGCGGCGCTGAAGAAGTAACTGTACGCGTAACAGTAGTTCTAAGACCTCAAGCAGAAACCATCGGCGGCTAGGATGACCACTGAAGAGGCTAACATCGCAAACGCGTGGCGGATCGCAGCGGATGACCTTGGCATCACGGTCGTCATACCTTATTCGATTCGAACAGACGACGGCGCTGTGTATCCATTCATAGCCTGGATTAAGGATTTTGGCGGCGATCAAGGTACGCTAATCTGCCTACCCGATCAGTGGGATGACCTCGGGTTCGGAGACGCGGCTGAGGCAGCCGGGTACTATTGCTCAGGGCTCTATCCACAGAGTTATTCTGCGTATGACCGAGAGCATTTCATCGATACTCTGAGGGACTGGGGTTGGTTTGGTGATCAGAAGGTTGAGCCAGCGTGGTATGCGATCGCGCCATCACCAAGGGGCATGCACTGAGTGACGCCGTCGACGTTTAATCACTTTGGGCGGTAGACCGGTGTCTGGACCGTCGCCGGCTGGCCCTTTAAGTCATCGCCGCGAACTCCGTTGATGTCCGCGTAGAACGACACCTTGCCAGTCTTGCCATAAGCGACCGGGGTTCCTGTCGCGGAGAACGACTTCTCGTCGGCGCTCACGGTTACAGTGAATCGATAACCGCCCGCTTCCCCGTCTTCGATGTCCCTGGGCACAGCGTTGAGCCGTATCAGTTCCTTTAGCGGGATGTTGCGGCCTTCGAACTTGCGCGAGTAGATAATCTCGGCCCCGATGATTCGCTGTAACATCTCATACGCCTCGCTTTCATTCACCAGCATCCGAGCGTTGAAAAAAAACGCGCGTCCTTGTGCATTCACAAGCGCGAGCGTTTCCTGATCGCCGACGAGCCACTCGCCTCCCGAGCGAACCATCAAAACCTGCTGAACGTCTTCGGCTCCTTCAAACTTCAGAGAGACTGTCGCTGTTTGCCCGGTGATCATTTCACCTCGAGCTTCAATCTTTTCGGGTATGGTCGAGAATGTCCGCACAAAGTCGGGCTCAAGGTCTTGAAGCTCGGCCGGTGTGAGACCCTCGACTGCGTTTCGATAAACCGAATGTCTGAAGCCTTCGACGTAGCGCTTCTCTTTGAGCGCGCGATAGAAGCTCATCGCAGCGTCAGTCGGGGACGCGTGTTTCTGCTGAGCGCTGACCGCGATAGCAAGTGCTAATAACAGTGTTATTGAAGTGATGATTCGTTTCATTGATTATGGCTCGGTTCGCAGCATCTGGTAGCGCAGGATGATCACGCTACTGCGCGTTTGTGATCGACCAAGCTGCTCACCTGCAGCTTGTCTCGATGCTGTCCTGCCTGCCACAGATCGTATTGGACTTGCTGGTTCATCCAGCTTTCGGGGGTAGTGTCAAACGCTATCGAGAGACGCATTGCCATGTCCGGAGTCATTCCTGTCCGCCCATTCAAAAGCTTTGAGAGCGTACTCCGAGCGACCCCGAGCGCCTTAGCCGCTTCTGTGA
>JADGNW010000264.1 GCA_017883315.1 Blastocatellia bacterium
CCGATTACACCGATTGACTCAAACAATCTCTTGCTCAGCTTCCAAATAAATTCTGCTTTGACGTCGAGGGTTTTCAGATCGGCACAATGGTTGCTCTTATGATCGAGGGCCGCCGGCCATTTTTTGAGCCGCGGCCGCGCGAATAGAATCGCAGCAACAACGCCAACACGGTGCCCCCACCGTTTCGGACGTGTAGCGTCAATCCAGTCAGTAAATCTCGAGGAGAACACCGTGCGTCAGATGCCACTATCTCGATCCGCATTTTTGTCCGCTCTATTGTCGTGGACCGTGCTAATACCTTGCCTGCTCCCGGCCTTTGCGTCTCCAGTCGACGGATTGACGGTCACGGTCGACCCTGTGGCGGTCACCATTCCAGTAGGCAGTGTGGTGCAGATCACTGCAACGGTAACCGGCACTAAGAGCCCTAAGAACCTCGCTGTCGTCTGGAGTGTCAACGGAGTCGGCGGCGGCAACTCCGTTGTGGGCACAGTCACCGGCACAGGCCTCTACACGGCGCCAGCGGTTCCCCCAAACGGATGGACGGTTTCAGTCGTGGCCACCAGCTCAGTGGCGCCTTCGGCGTCAGCTACCTGCGCGGTCACCGTTCGAAACCAGGTCCCTTACCTAACCGGCGTCGCTCCGAATCCGTTGCCGCCGGGTCCGTTCACGTTGACGCTTTCCGGCAGCCGCTTCGTTAGCGGCGCGCAGGCGCTATGGAACGGATCGCCTCTATCTACGAACTTCGTCTCTTCAACGCAACTGACGGCAACCGGCAACGCCTCTCAGTTGGGCAACGCGAGCGTCACCGTAGCGAATCCGGGACCGGGCGCTGTCTCTTCAGCCGTGACTGTGAGCGTTGTCTCAACGATCGTGGTCACCGTCTCGCCACCCTCTGTCAGCGTGCTGGCTGGCGGCACACAGCAATTTCAAGCCATAGTCTCCGGCACTGCCAATCAAGCGGTGACCTGGAAAGTGAACGGCGTGACGGGCGGCGATCCAAGCTCCGGAACCATCACGACGAGCGGCCTGTATACCGCGCCGTCGGTGATCCCTGTTTCCGGCACAGCGACCGTGTCCGCTCTCAGCGTGGCTGACGGTTTAACGCAAGGAACGGCCACCGTCAATATTCAGGATCCGCTTGCGGTCACCTATGGAAGATTCCTCGAGCAATCAACTTTCGGCCCGACTCCACAACTGATGGCGCACGTGCGACAGGTCGGCATATCGGCATTTCTTAATGAGCAGTTCGCAGTTCCGGAATCACCCTGGCCTCCGTTGAACACTGCAACCAGGTCAAATGCGGTGGATAGTTTCTTTCTCAATGCCGCAACCGGCCAGGATCAATTACGCCAGCGCGTTGTCTTTGCCTTAAGCGAGATCATCGTTATCTCGATGAACAAGAACACAAACGGCAACGAGATAGTTCCGTGGCTTCAATTACTAAGCCGCAATGCATTCGGCAACTACCGAACGCTGCTGCGCGAGATAACGCTCGACGCAAGCATGGGCAAGTTTCTCGATCTGGCAAACAGCTCCAAGCCGACTGCAATGACCGGCGCGAACGAGAACTACGCTCGCGAGGTTATGCAGTTGTTCTCGCTCGGGCTCTATCAGCTAAACCCCGATGGATCGCTCATGCTCGACGGGCAGGGCCAGCCCATTCCTACTTACACGCAGACCGACGTCAGGCAAATGGCGCTCGCGCTCACCGGGTGGACTTACGGAAACCCGTCGGGTGTTCCGCCTGCGAATCCCAACTCGAATTACTATCCGGGTCCGATGCTGCCGATAGCGTCTAGACACGACGCTTCGGCCAAGAACATTCTCGGGCAATCGCTCGCAGCCGGACAAACAATCGTGCAAGACCTCGACGGCGCGATCGACATAATTTTCAACCATCCGAATGTCGGTCCTTTCGTTGCGATGCGATTGATTCGCGCGCTGGTCACGAGCAACCCCAGTCCCGCTTACATAGCGCGCATCGCATCGGTCTTCAATAACAACGGCCAGGGGGTTCGCGGCGATATGACAGCAGTGATTCGCGCGATCCTGCTCGATGCCGATGCTCGCAACGATTCACCGCCGAGCGACTTCGGGCGGTTGCGCACGCCTGTTCAGCATACGATCGCCCTGATGCGCGGCCTCGGTTTACCGGTAGGTCAGCCGTCGCAGTTCGCCTACATCTACTACAGCATGAGCGAAGGGATGCTCGATGCGCCGTCGGTGTTCGGGCACTACTCGCCTCTGTTTCACGTTCCGAGGACGACGCTCTTCGGGCCGGAGTTTCAAATCTACTCGCCGACCGACGCTGTTAATCGAGCGAATCTGTTTTACTCGATGATGTTCAATCCGTGGCCCATCAACCCGGCGCTTCAGCCCTTCGTCAACGTAGCCGGCAATCCGTCGGCATTGGTCAACGCAGTAGACAACGCGCTGCTGTTCGGGAGGATGTCCGCCGCAACTCGTCAGGCAATTCTCGATGCGCTGCCCGCGCAGTATGACAACAACCAGCGCGCCCTCACTGCGCTCTACCTGGCGGCGATGTCAGGCGAGTACCTGGTTCAACATTGATGACCGTCACCGAGGAGACCATGAAACCAAAACACGCAATTTCTCGTCGCGATTTTCTTCAACTGAGCGCCAGCTTCGGAATGCTAGCCGCGCTGGGCGAGTTCAAATTATCAAAGGCCGCGCCCGCGCAGGACTACAAGGCCCTGGTCTGTATCTTCATGCTAGGCGGTAATGACGGTCACAATGTCGTCGTGCCTCTGAGCGGCGTGCAATACAATGCCTATGCGGCAGCGCGCGGCGGGGTCGCGCTTCCGCTAAACCAGTTGCTCAGCATCAACGATCCGACGCTTGGGCCGTTTGGACTGCACTACGGGATGCCGGAGCTGCAGACGATTTACCAGCAGGGCAAGATGGCGGTGGTCTCAAACGTCGGCATTCTTGTGAGACCAACTACCTATGCAGACTATCAGGCGTCGTATCAGCTTCCCACGAATCTGCGGTCGCATGCAGATCAGGTAGCTCAAATGCAGACCGGCTTTCCGAACGCCATGGGAAGTACCGGTTGGGGTGGGAGAACCGCCGACCTTATGCAGGCAAACAATGCCGGAACAACTTTCCCGGTCTCGATCTCGATGAACGGGACCGCGCTCTTCTGTGTCGGCAACGTCGCGGCGTCGGCGACCTTGCAGCCCGGCAATGACCTCGACCAAAACGCAATGGGCATCTGGCCCCCGTCCGCGGCTCAAGCGCGGCTCACGGCGCAGCAGCAGATCGTTTCGCAGAACAGCGGCAACTCCATGATTCAAGCTGCTAACAAGGTTATGAGCGATGCGCTTCAATTGAATCCCATTCTCAAAGCGGCCGCCGGCAACCCGTCGTTCGTGACGCCTTTTCCGCAGACTACGATCGGCAATCAATTGAAAGAGGTCGCGCGGTTCATCAGCTTGCGCGCGCAGCTAGGCGCGGGCCGTCAGGTTTTCTTCTGCTCGCTTGGCGGCTTCGACACTCATGGAGGCCAGTCGTATCAGCAATGGGACTTGCTCAGACAAGTGAGTCAGGCTGCTTCAGCGTTCTACAACGCCACGGTCGAGATCGGCGCAGCCAACCAGGTAACGACCTTTACATTATCCGATTTCGGCCGCACGTTGCAGCCAAGCGGTTCAGGATCAGATCACGGCTGGGGCAGTCATCACATGGTGATCGGAGGCGCAGTGAACGGCGGGCGCATCTACGGCACCTTCCCGCTGATGACGAACTACGCCAACTTCAACGCGAGCCACGACGACTACGCGGACAATCGTGGAGTGCTGCTGCCGGGTGTCGCGCTTTGCCAGTATGGCTCGACTATGGCGAGGTGGTTTGGCGCTACCGATGCGCAGTTGGACACGCTGTTTCCGACAGTGACTAACTTCCCCGTGCGCGATCTTGGATTTATGTCATAGCGTCCTTGCGCATGATCAGTCTGGGGTTCGGCGAGCTCGCTGCGAGCGGGCCGCCGAAAGCCGTGTATGCCGGACCTGGTTCGCCCGCCCTATATCAGATTTCCTTCCAACAGAAATCGAATCCGCCACGAAGACTCGAAGACGCCAAGACGCTCGAAAGGAAATTACCCCGCACTTGGTGCTCCTTCGCGTCTTGGTGTCTTAGTGGCGAGTGGTCGTTCACGAACGCTAAACGTGCGTCGCGCAGCGTGTGTGTGGTATATGAGTGAACATTCAAGCACTATCCATCGGAATACGGAGGCTCGACATGAAACGGTCCGCGATCTTATCGCTCGTTCTTATATTTGCTGCACATCTGACAGCGCCGGAGATTTCACGCTGTGACGAGAATTCCAAAATCAAAGTTGCGAATAAGGTCCCGCTTAAGGCATCTCCCTTCGACTTGAAGGATGTGCGCCTCCTGGACGGACCGTTTCGCGATGCCATGCTGCGCGATCAGAAGTTTCTCCTCAGCATTGATTCGGACCGGCTCTTGCACACTTTTCGCGTGACGGCGGGCCTGCCATCCGCGGCGAAACCACTTGGCGGATGGGAGGCGCCCGACTTCGAGCTTCGCGGACACAGCATCGGGCATTTCTTGTCGGCTTGTGCGCTGATGTATTCGAGCACCGGCGACGAACGGTTCAAGGTAAAGGCTGGTGGGATTGTCACCGAGCTGGCGAAGATTCAACAGGCGATGATGTCGCGCGGGTTTCATCCGGGATATTTGTCCGCGTTTCCAGAAGAGCTCTTTGACAGAGTCGATGCTCGCCAAAACGTTTTGGCTCCGTATTACACGCTGCACAAGATCATGGCCGGGCTGTTGGATGTCTACATCCATTGTGACAACCGGCAGGCGCTAGATGTTTTGACGCGGCTAGCCGACTGGGTCAAGTTCCGAGTCGATCGTTTGAGCGACGAACGGCAGCAGCGCGCGCTCGAGACGGAATTCGGCGGGATGAATGAAGTGCTTGCGAACCTATATGCGGTGACCGGCAACGCGGAATATCTGCGTGTCGCGCGAAAGTTCGATCACCGCGCGCTGTTCGATCCGCTGGCTCGCGGCGAAGACCCGCTCAACGGCTTGCACGCAAATACCCAGATTCCCAAGATGATCGGCGCGGCTCGCGAGTATGAACTCACCGGTGAGAAGCGGTACTACGACATCGCGACCTTCTTCTGGGATCGAGTCGCGAACCATCGCTCGTATGTCATCGGAGGCCACAGCGACAATGAGGGCTTCTTCCCACCGGAAGACTTCTCCAGGCATTTGGGCGCGGCAAGCACCGAGACTTGTAATACGTATAACATGCTCAAGCTGTCGCGGGAATTGTTCGCCCTCGAACCAAGAGCCGAGACTATGGACTTCTACGAGCGCGGGCTCTACAACCACATACTCGCGTCGCAGGATCCATCAACCGGCATGATGTGCTACTACGTGCCGCTCAAACCTGGAGCTTTCAAGACGTACTCGAAGCCCGAAGATTCCTTCTGGTGTTGCGTCGGCACCGGTATGGAGAATCACGCCAAGTATCCCGATACGATTTATTTTCACAACGAGCAGTCGCTGTACGTGAATCTCTTCATAGCGTCAGAACTGAATTGGAAGGAGCGCGGCCTTACCTTGCGACAAGAGACGCGATTTCCTGAACAGGACACGACGCGACTTACATTCAAAACTGCAAAGCCGGTCCACCTCGCTCTTCAAATTCGATATCCCTACTGGGCGCAATCAGGAATAACATTGATGATCAACGGGAAGAAGCAGCCCGTTAACGCTAAGCCGGGCTCATACGTCACAGTCGACCGCGACTGGAAGAGCAGCGATACGGTGCAGGTTCAATTGCCGATGAGCTTGCGAATGGAATCAATGCCGGACGATCCGAAGATGGTGGCGCTGCTGTATGGGCCGATCGTGCTCGCGGGTGAGCTGGGCAAAGAGGGACTGGATGACGCGCGGCGATACGGGCCAAGCGTTCCGCAGATCGACCGCGTCAAGCCAATCGAGGTCCCCGCGTTTGTGAGTGATCTTAAAGACGTATTGTCGAAAGTGAAGCCAGTACCCGGCGCGCCACTGAGCTTCCGCACTGTTGGAATCGGCCACCCGCAGGATGTTTCGCTTGTGCCTTTCTATCAAGTCTTCGACCAGCGCTACACCGTTTACTGGAAAGTCTATTCTCCCGCTGAATGGGAGAAGAGGAGATCCGATACTGCCGCAGCCGAGGCGCGCCGCAAAGAGATCGAGCTTCGCACTGTCGATCGAGTGAGTATAGGTAACGAACAAAGCGAGCGAGATCATGCTTTGCAGGGAGAGAACTCAACCGCAGGCAACTTCGAAGGCAAGAGAGGGCGCGAGGCTCGCAACGGTTGGTTTAGCTACGAACTGAAAGTCGCGCCGGACAAGCCCGTGATTCTGGTTTGCACTTATCGCGGCAGTGAAGGGCGAAGCCGCGTGTTTGATGTTCTGGTGAACGGTGAGAGAGTCGCGACGCAAGCGCTCGAGAACCATCCTGTCGAGCTTTTTGATTTCGAGTATCCGTTACCTGAACAATTCACGCGTGGCAAAGATCGCATAACGGTGAAGTTTCAGGCGCACACTGACGCAACCGCGGGCAGCGTATTCGATGTGCGTGTAGTGCAGTGATTCGCAAAAGCCCCGAAGGAACGGCTGGC
>JADGNW010000265.1 GCA_017883315.1 Blastocatellia bacterium
AGCACGGCTATGACATCGTCGTGATCGTCTCAGGCGGCGGCAAGACCCCGCCCGAGCAGATACCTCGACTGCTCGATCCGATAATCAAAGGCGAAGCGGAGCTGGCTCAAGGATCGCGATACCTGGAAGGCGGCGAGTACTTGCGAATGCCCTTTCGCCGCAGGCTCGGCACGCGAGGCTACACGTTGTTGTTTTCGCTCTTCTGCCGCCGTCGGGTCACGGACGCTTCGAGCGGCTTTCGCGCAATCAAGGTTTCACTGTTTGAAGACAAGCGAATCAATCTGTGGCAGGACTGGTTGGATCGTTACGAGCTTGAGCCCTACCTGCTGTTCAAGGCTCTGCGATTGAAGCACAAAGTAATCGAAGTGCCCGTCACCATCGAGTATCCCAAGACTGACGGAATCGCTTACACAAAGATGCGCGCGATCACAGATTGGTGGAAGATATTCAGACCGGTTCTCTTTCTTGGGCTCGGAATCAAACGCTAAGCGTAACTGGAAGTTTCCAGGTCAACCGCGAATCCATCCAGTTTGAGCCCCGCCACCCGCCATGATATCGTTCACCTGCTGACAGTCTCTGAGCCTAACCACTTCCGTAGAACCACTGTCGAGGAATCCAGCGTGAGCGACGTCGTAGCCCGCGAGGCTCTTCAAAAGCATTTCGGCTTTACCGACTTTCTCGAAGGACAAGCCGAGGTCATTGATTCGGTTTTGGCTGGTGAGAACGCTGTGGTCGTCATGCCTACTGGCGGCGGCAAGTCGCTTTGCTATCAGTTGCCGGCAATGATGCTCGACGGCGTGACTCTGGTAGTTTCCCCGCTCATTGCGCTGATGAAAGACCAGGTCGATGCGCTCGCTGCGCGCGAGATTCCTACTACATTGATTAACAGCTCGATTGCTTACGGCGAGACCAATAAACGGCTGAGCGAGATTCGACGCGGCCATTACAAACTTGTTTACGTGGCCCCCGAGCGGTTTCGAAGCGAGGCCTTCATGAACGCGATAGCGGACGTGAAGGTGCGGCTGTTCGCCGTCGATGAAGCTCACTGCATATCGCATTGGGGACATGACTTCAGACCCGATTATCTGCGGCTCAAAGAAGCCGTCGAGCGGCTGGGCCATCCACAGATAATCGCGCTGACCGCGACCGCGACAACCAAGGTCAGAGCCGACATCAGCGAACAACTGGGGCTTACAAATCCTCGTTTTCTAGTAGCAGGTTTCGACCGGCCCAACCTCGCGTTGAGAGTGATTCACGTTTCAACCGAGAAGGAGAAACTCGAAACGCTTAAGCTAATAATGAAGACGCCGACTGCGTCCGGGATCATCTACGCAGCTACGCGCAAGAGCGTCGAGCAGATTACAGCCAAGCTGAAGATGGCGGGCCTCAGCGTTGAACCTTATCACGGCGGAATGGGTGAGGCTGAACGCACGCGCGCGCAGGACAGTTTCATGAAGGGCCGCGTTCAAGCGATCGTCGCCACCAACGCATTCGGAATGGGCATCGACAAGCGCGACATTCGATTCGTCGTTCACTATCACCTGCCCGGCTCGATTGAAGCCTACTATCAGGAGGTCGGTCGCGCCGGGCGAGATGGTCTGCCCGCCGATTGCCTGTTGCTGTTCAACTACGCTGACACTCGCACCCAACAGTTTTTCATCGAAGGCAATAATCCTCCGCCCGAATTGATTCGCCGCGTGTATCACGAGATCGCGTCGCTCGGGATCGAGAAGATCGAGATGTCCGCTCGCGAGCTGGCCCAGCGGCTCGGCGAGAAGAACGATATGTCGATCTACTCTGCGTTGGTGGTGCTCGAAAAAGCCGGGCACATCGAACGCGGCCGTACGACTGACAAGAACATCATCGCAGGGCTGACGGCTCGCGTGGACGCCGCGCTCGAGCAAGTGGCCGATGATTCATCCGAAGGCGCGGTGCTGCGCGAGTTGATCTTCAATCGATATCTGAACGAACGCGAACAGACCGAGCTGGATCTGAATGCGATTGGGCGGACGCTTGATATCGCCGACGGGCAGTTGCGACGCGCGCTTCGAGGACTCTCGACACGTGGTATTATTGCTTACCGAAACGCTTATCAAGGTCGCGGAATCAAACTGCTGGAAAATCCGCCCGCCGCCAGCCTGCGCGTCGACACGAAAGAGCTAGCCGCGCGAGCCGCCGCCGAGCAATGGAAGCTTCGCAAGATGATCGACTATTGCTATCACAAAGCGTGCCTGCGGCGATTCATCCTTGATTACTTTGGCGATCGCAAGAAGGTTGAACGATGCCAGACCTGCTCGGTCTGCGCACCGCACCCGTCGGCGTATGCCGATGTCCCTCGCTCTGAAAAGAGCCGCGCCAAGGCGGGAACTTTGAGCATCGGCGCGGCGCGTCGCCCGGAGAACCTTCCGCCATCGACTGAGATGGATCAGTTCATCATCGATAACGCGCCTACGGGCGACGAGCTCCGCGAGGTGTTGAAGAAGCGCGCGGAGATCAATCGCGCTGTGAGCGGCGCAGCAAGCGTCATTGAAACAGAAGCGCCTAGCGGACGCAGCCTCAACCCGGCCGAGATAATAGTGGTGAGAAAAATCCTGAGCTGCGTTGCGAGGCTCAACGGGCGGTTCGGCAAAGGCACGGTCGCAGCGGTGCTTCGCGGCTCGAGTTCGAAACAGGTGATCGAGCATCATCTCGACCGGCTTTCAACCTACGGGCTGCTGAAAGAGATGACGCAAGACGACATAACCGGATACGTCAAAGCTCTCATTCAAGCCGGCTGCATCGTTGTGGGCCGGGGCCAATATCCGACCGTGAGTCTCAGTGACTTTGGCAGAGAGGTTATGATGGCTCGCGCTGAAGTGACGCTTCAATTGCCCGAGTAAGAGTGGAACTCGGGTGGACCTCACTGTCACTGACTAACAGAATATCGGTGTGGTATATTCAGAACCTTAATTCAGCATCACAACGATTTTATGGCGTCTATGGCTTGCTTCTTATCAATCGTCATTCCCGCGTTCAACGAAGTGAACCGCATCAGGCGAAGTCTCGACGCGGTCCTGCGTTTCCTTCAAACTCAGCCGTATCGCGCAGAAATCATCGTCGTCGACGACGGCTCATCGGATGAAACCGCCACGCGCGTATCGGAATACATTTCGAAATTCCACGAAGCGGGTCACGAGCTGCGTGTGCTGACCAACAAACCAAACCGTGGGAAAGGCTACAGTGTGAAGCGCGGGTTGACGGAAGCGACCGGAGAAATAGTCTTGTTCAGCGACGCTGATTTTTCTTCTCCAATCACCGAAGCTCCCAAGCTGATCGATCCCATCGCTGAAGGACGCGTCGACGTGAGCTTCGGGTCTCGCGCGCTAAACCGCGAGTTGATCGGCGTGCATCAACCTCTTCTTAGAGACTTCGGCGGACGCGTGTTCAATCTCTTCATGAAAACGATAACCGGGCTCAGGTTCAAAGACACACAGTGTGGCTTCAAGGCGTTTCGCCGCGAGCTGGCGCTTCCGGTCTTCAAGCTTCAGCGCATCGAGCGATTCGGGTTTGACCCGGAGGTGCTTTACATCGCCAAGAAGCGCGGCCTGCGCCTGCTCGAAGTACCCGTGATCTGGAACGACAGCGAAGGAAGCAAGGTGAGTTACTTCCGGGACTCGATAAACATGTTCATTGATTTGATTCGCATCAGACTCAGCGATCTTGCGGGGCGCTACGACGCTCCGAAAGCGGACGTGACAATTGAAACACAACGGTCGGCGAGCAGCGCGGCTTCCAAGCGATAATGATTCGGCTCAACGTAAACATCGATCACATTGCAACGATACGCGAGGCGCGCCGCACCTGGGAGCCCAGCGTCGTTGCGGCGGCTGTGCTCGCCGACATGGCAGGCGCAAGCGGAATTACAGTTCATCTCAGAAGCGACCGGCGGCACATCCAGGATGAAGACGTGCGGCTGCTGCGCGGAGTGGTGAAGACTCACTTGAATCTCGAGATGGCCGCAACGGAAGAAATGGTAAGAATCGCTTGCGACATTCGACCGAACACCGCGACGCTCGTCCCCGAGCGCCCCGAAGAAGTAACTACCGAAGGCGGCCTGGATGTGCTCGCGCACGAAGCCGAGATTCGACGCGCTTCTGACCAGCTCTCGGCCGCAGGAGTCCTGGTGAGCATATTCGTCGATCCCGATCTCGCACAAATCGAAGCCTCCCAGCGAGTGGCGGCACATCAAATCGAAATATGCACATCGCGGTATTCGGAACTCACCGATCCAACGCGTTCCGCCGAAGCGAGCCAGGTGGACGCGGAGTTGGCGCGAGTATCCCTGTGCGCAAGCCGCGCCGGTGAATTAGGCTTGGCAGTCGCTGCCGGACACGGATTGACTTATCGGAACGTCGGTGCGATTGCCGAGATCGATCCAATCGAAGAGTTCAACATCGGGCACAACATCGTCGCGCGAGCCGCACTCGTGGGTATGGAACGCGCCGTACAAGAAATGATCTTCGTAATAAAAGGCGCGATAAGAGGCTCGCTGGGCAGCTAGCAATAAAAAGTGCCGCGCGAATCGTTTGAATCGCGCGGCACAAGCAAAAGGAGAATCTCAGAAGAAAGTGATCCGCACCGGGTGCTGATCATCAGAGTCCAAGCAACATCACCCTCTCACTGTTTGCCAGCGAATTCTCCGGTCACCCTTTACCTTGGCTCGAAAACATCCCATCCCAGAGAATCCAACTTGGCAACTGCTAATAGTGCGATTTGGTCAACAGCAACCATCGCGCCAAAAGTTAATTGTTGAAAAATCTAGCGGTCGTTTAGACGAAGTGGTCTAAATCCCCAACGTAGGCTGGCTGTTGCGGGTTATCACCACAGTGATGCGTGACGCACGGCGATGTTCGCGGGCACCCATCACTCGTCACGCATCACGCATCACGCTTCACGCTTCACGTAGCTTGTCAGGTTTCGCGCCTTGTCGCGGTGGCGTTCAAGCGCGAGTTGAATCAACCGATCGATCAACTCCGAAAACGAAATGCCACTCTCCTGCCACAGCTTCGGGTACATGCTGATCGATGTGAACCCGGGCATCGTGTTTATCTCGTTGATGATCACGCGATTGGTCCCGCGCTCGACAAAGAAATCAACGCGCGCCAATCCGGCCCCGTCGATCGCGCGAAACGCGCTTACTGCGTCTCGCTGTATTTGCTCGATGATCTTCTTGGGAAGCTTTGCTGGAACTTCAGTTCTCGAAGCATTATCGATGTACTTGTCCTCGTAATCGTAAAACTCGTGACCGGTGATGACCTCACCGGGAAGGCTTGCTGTCGGATCGTCGTTGCCCAGCACGCTCACTTCGATCTCGCGTCCGTCCACTGCGCGCTCGACGACAATCTTTCGGTCGTATCGCGACGCGTCGTTAATCGCGTCGCGAAGTTCTCTTTTGTTGGTAGCTTTTGATACGCCGACCGATGAACCCAGATTCGCCGGCTTGACGAACACTGGAAAACCAAGGGCCCGCGCGATTCGGTTGACTATCGCTTGCGGATTGTCTTCCCACGACGCACGCAAAAACCATTGATAGTCGATGATCGTGAGCCCGGCTTGCTGGAACAAGTGTTTCATCGCTACCTTGTCCATGCCGGTCGCCGACGCGAGCACGCCGCATCCGACATAAGGCACGCCAGCCATTTCAAGCAAGCCTTGAATCGTCCCGTCCTCACCATATGTCCCGTGCAGAACCGGAAACACCGCGTCGAGCGGTTCACTCGATAGCGCTCGGCTTCCCTCACCAAGCCGCGTCAGCCCTTGCCTGGTCGGATCGCCAATGATCGCAACCTGTTGGTAAGTGTTGGAAGTCATCAGGGCTTCGGGCAGCATCGCGGTAGCGTTTCCCGACGTCAGCCACCGCCCTTCTTTGGTGATGCCAATCGGCACGACTTCGTACTTGGATTTGTCCATGGAGCTGATGATGGATTCAGCCGATCGCAGCGAAACCTCGTGTTCGCCCGATCGCCCTCCGAAGATCACACCGATTCTCAGTTTCTTTCCCAAGTTAATCGCTCCGATTGTTTGTGAATGTTACGCCCCCACGGGCCGCCCCTACGGGTCGAATGACAATGATATGGATGCCGGTTTGTCTCGTCAGGTTTGAAGCACTCGCAAAGATTTTCTCTAGCTTTCAACAATCTTCTTCGCGCTTTCTTCCCACTCGCGTATTCGAGCCCTGGCTTTCGCGATCCCTCGCCACGCCAGCGCGAGATGGATCAAGCAGAATCCCAACGGGAACAACACGAATGGATTCACAAGCAGCAACAGAAATCTCACAAGCGATTTGGACCAAATCGGGATTGCGAAGATCAGACATAGCGCAATAAGCGGAATGAAGATTCGACCCTGCTCGTTGAGCCTTTCGATCCTGTCTTGTAGATCGACAGCGAGTTTATCGCGCTCGGACGCGAACGCGCCGCGATTCACGAGACCGGATCTCAATTCGTGTGGGTAGGGTTGCTCGGCCATTGATGAGAAGCAATCGATAAGTGCCGCTACAAAATTTTCTTACCCAGCGCCGATAGTATCAACTCAACCGCCAACTGCGCGGTCTGGTTAGCCGCGTCGAAAACTGGATTGACTTCAGTCAGCTCGACCGACAACACGCGTCCCGAATCGGCGATCTTCTCCATCGCAAAATGCCCTTCTCTATAAGTCGCGCCTCCACGTTCGGGCGTGCCAACGCCGGGCGCGTAGAACGGATCGATGAAATCCATGTCCATCGTGACGTGAAGCCCGGCGGTGTTGAGTGAGGCAATCTCTACCGCCTCGTTAATGACATCGGGCATTCCGCGTTCATCCAATTCACTCATTGTGAACACGCGAATGCCAAGCGATTTCAGCAGCTCGCGCTCGCCCGGGTCTATGCTGCGAGCGCCGATGATCGCGGTGTTTTCCGGCAGGACTTTTGGCGCGAATCCGGCTACGTGAGTCAACTCGCGCGCGCCGCGACCCAGCAACGCCGCCAACGGCATGCCATGAATGTTACCCGACGGCGACGTCTCAGGTGTGTTGGAGTCCGCGTGCGCATCGAGCCAAATTACGCCGACTTTCCTGTCGCGCTTGCGATAGTAAGAGGCAAGCCCCGCTACGCTGCCAATAGCAATGGAATGATCACCACCAAGCACGACGGGCAACGCGTCTTCTTCGAGCGCCTCTTCAACAATTGCCGCAAGCTCTCCGGCTGCGGCGGCGATCTGTTGAAGGTAGCGCGCGCGCGGATTCATCTCCTCGACGGCTTCAGGCGGATGGACGTGAACGTTGCCGGCGTCGGTCACTTCATATCCGAGCAGCGCGATCGCTTGATTCAGTCCGGCAATTCGAATAGCCGACGGGCCCATATCAACGCCGCGCCGGCCGGCGCCCAGGTCCATCGGGACTCCGATTATTTTGGCTTTCTTGCTCATACCGGAACCAAGTGCTTAGAGTACCAACTTTAGTTGGCTCTTCGCGCTCGGGAAGCCGACAAAAGTCGGTACTCTGAACGCCCTTCACGTAATCACATTCCGTGGTCGGTTAATTGTCCCATCCCGGCGTTCGAGCCGCAAGACAGGCGACTGAATGATGATCGAGTTTGTCGAGCTGAAAAGAAAAGAGGCCGCGTTGTGCAGCCTCGATTATCGCTTCTGAATTGTTCCTGGGTCCTTAGCTGCCAGTGAAAGCTCCAATCGCTCCATGAGGCGCGAGCCCGTAGTCCTCCGCCCTCCCTGCGATTCGGATGGCAGCGAGAATCTTCGGCACGTAATCGCGTGTCTCCCTGGGCAGCAACTCCTTTTCGCAGA
>JADGNW010000266.1 GCA_017883315.1 Blastocatellia bacterium
GCCGCGATTTCGGTCCTGACAAATCGCGCGACGGTTGAAGCCAGCCTCCGCTCGCAGGCAAGCGACCCTCGTGGTCGTGAATTACTAAGTGAGCGAATGAAACAGATGTACGACTCTGTTGGGCTTGTTGATTATGCATTGCCGTTGGTTAGGAAAATGGCGGCAGACGCAGATCCGGGCGTGCGAGCCGAAGCGCAAAAATTTCTTTCAAACTTCGCTTCGCAACAGACAGTGGCCGGTGGCGTTGCGTCTTCGCTTGGAGACTCAGACGCCGGTGTTCGCGCTCAAGCGCTGGAGGCGTTGAGGACCAGTCACGACCCGCCACCACTGGAAACAATCGAAAAGGCTTTTGCATCAGCGAAAGGTGAGGTCGGTCTCGGTCTTATCGAGCTGCTATACGAGAGAGAAGACTCTGAATTGGCTACGAGGTTAATGCCTGGATTCAAAGAACGATCTACGGCCGAGCGCTTGAAGATCCTCACTTCAATCGCGGGGCACGCCGACCCTTCGGCCGCGAACCTAATCAGTCTCGGTCTAAAAGATAGCGAACCTGACGTGCAACGCGTCGCACTAACACGACTGCTTTCGTTTCCAACCGAGAGAGCGATCGCACAGATCAAAACAAACGGAGCGAGCTTGCTGCCGGACGCGCAGCCAGCGAAGGCTGCCGTTCAAAAGGAATTAGAATCACGAACGCTGTTTCCGTTTATTGCACGTGGTGAGAGTTCGGTTCGCGAAGAGGTCTTTCCGTCGGTTGAAGGAACCGGCCCTCGGGTTTCACCAGATGGAAAGTGGGTGGCTTACGTCGAGACGGGATGGGGCCGGCCGGGCGGCTCAGGTGGAATGGGCCGATCGAATCTTCTCAGCGTCACTCACCTGGTCCGCAACGACGGCAGTTCAGATCACGTTGTCTCGGATATGTTTCTCGTGGGCTGGATGTGGGACAGCCGCGGCGTAGCTTCCGCACGGGACGGCTTCGCCGCAATAGTGAACGTGAGTGGAAGGGTGATTACGGAGTTCGGCGAGTCGCTCGACAAGGCCGATCAGGGCCGCGGAATTGGCGGCGAGGTCTGGCCGAACGGACAGATGCGGGAACAATTTGGAGTCAGGATGCCGCACTCAAAGATAGTTCAGCGCATGGGCGACGATCCTCGGGCGTGGGTTGATTACGACTACGGCGAAGATGCCGCGTTCTCGCCTGACGGGAAGTGGTTTGGCCCACGCAGAGTGAAGGATGAATGGCAGTTCATCGATTCTGAGGGAAGCAAATTTCAGATGAAAGCTCCTGATCGCGAATCGCTGTGGCCGGGTACGCGAGCATTCTGGTCACCCGATGGTGCGCGCATTGTTGTCGTGCCTGTGCATGCGAGCAACTCGCTCGGCGAAAGCGCTGTCATCGCACCGCGCAAGGCTTTTGTGATCGACTTTGCAAGCCGCTCGATGGAAGCAGAATTCGAGATCGATCAGGTTGCGGCCATCGGTGGGTGGGACTATCGCAAAGGACGCTGGAATCCATGGTCCGCTGATGGCAAACATCTGACCTTTGTTCGACAAGGTCAAATTTGGATATCGGATGCGAACGGAACGAACGCAAGGCGGATTACATTCGATGCTTCCAACAAGGTCTTTCCGACGTTCTCGCCTGATGGAACCCGCATCGCTTACATCACTTTCCAATTCGACAATCGCGAGCACTACACGCGACTTGGACCAACAGACGTTTGGAGTGTTGACATTGCCACTGGGTTAGCGGTCCGATTAACTCAGCCTGATCCCGCTCGCACTGAAGGCGTAGATTGGCTTGACGGCAAGACTCTCATATTTGATCGAGTCGAGGCAGGCGACAGGCGCTCGACTCTAAGAAGGCTCTCACTCAGATAAGTTGCAGACTGGTACGCCACATCAGGACTGGTCATAGCAAGGCACATCGCGATCGCTCTCAATGTTGGGCGGGTCAGGCGTGTCAATTTTGCAATTCGTCGAATCGCACCGCCTCAGCCCTTTTCTTGAGTACCGCTGGCTCTTCAGACAATCGTGATTGTTATTCTGACAGTCTTGAAACCTGAACGCTGAACACGCATAATCTCAGTCGGTGGCAATCTGCCACACGGGAGGAGGCTTCAGAGATGGCGACGGTTGATCCGAAAAAAACACAGACAAGCGAGAAAGACAGAATGCACTTCCGGCTGGATCCGAAGATCAAAGCGCGGGTGGCTCGTGCTGCGGCGATCACCGGTCAGGGGCTGACCGACTTTGCCGTCTCGACCCTCAGCGAGAAGGCCGATCAAATACTCGCACGGCACGACACGATCTTGCTCACCAGCGATGAATACAACTTCTTCCTGAAAGCTCTCGATGATGACCGCAAGCCTTCCAAGCGCTCGCGCGACGCTGCCAAGCGATACCGGCGTGGTCGTCGCAAAGGTGTGAGATACCACGTTGATAATTGAACCGATTTCGCGACTGCATAACCGCAAGCTATTTGACTGCGGCGATGACGAGATCAATCGGTTTCTTCGCGAGCAAGCTCTGCAGGACAACGAAAAAGACATGAGCCGAACGATGGTCCTGATCGACGATGCAGCCGATCAGACTCGGATTGTCGGCTATCACACCCTCGCGATGAGTCAGGTGCGCCAAGAAGACATCCCTAACGACAAACCGAAAATCAAGCGAAGCATTCCGGTTGTGCTGCTCGGGCAGCTCGGAGTCGACCAAGCTTTTCAAGGACGTGGTCTTGGTGAGTTGTTGTTGATGGACGCTCAGGCGAGAGTGGATGAGATCTCGCGCTGCACAGGAATTCGGGCGATGATGCTCGACGCAAGAAACGAACGGCTAGCCAAGTGGTATGAACAGCATGACTTCGTTCGTTTTCCTGGCCAGCTTCGGATGTTCAAGAGCATCGCGGCGATACGTAGGCTCAACTTGCGAACAGGACCTTAGAAAACTTGCAGCCGATTCCCGGCCACGCGATCAGACAATCCCTGCGGAGCAGGGCGGGTTATTTCAAAGGGATGGCTGGCATGCGTTTCAGCGTGCGCGTGGTTGGGTCCACCAGAATGCCGACTGATTCCAAAGCAGTAACTCCCAAGAGCGGTTCGGCGTTATCGGGGCCGAAGATAACCCGGCCCGACGTGAGCTCGCCCATGAACTCGATCTCCACCAAACCGAAATCGTATTCCACTGTCCGGCCGTCAGCCAATTCGTAAGCCATTCGGCCGCGCGGTTTGATTCCTGCCTTTTTCAGTTCCTTCGCAGGCGCGAGGCTATCGGTCGCTCCCGTGTCCACCAAGAACTCGGCGGCGTATTTCTTTCGCGCTTTTTCTCCCGCACGCAAGGTCGTTGTCACATGAATCAAGCCCATGGCTTTCTCTCTCTCTGCCAAACATATCAGCGCGATACTCACAGGCGCAAGACAGTCGCCTTGATCACCGAAATCAAACCTCCGCAGCGTTCTTCCTCAAGTGCCTGAGGCAGTGACGCGCCCGCCCGAACCCTCCGCGAGGATCCCAAGGCTGCGAGGAAAATCGTTGAGGTCTTCAGGGACGCGATGCTAGCCTCTCGGTCATGAGCACTATTGGTGAAATTGAAACCGCGATTGAGAATTTGCCGGTGCCGCAAGTGGAGGAGCTCGCCATCTGGCTGGAAGCATATCGCGCGCGGCGAACGGCGACGCTGCCTGCCGAGACCTGGCTGAAGCAGGCGCGGGGAGCTGCGCGTCCTGGCGTGACGACGGCGGAGGTGATGGCCCTCACGCGTGGTGACGAGTGAGCGGAATCCTTTTCGACACGAACGTGTTGCTGGACATCGTAGATCGGGGTCAGGTCCTGCAATTTGCTGTTCGCTGAATCGCACGTACCCACTTATTCGGTTCGCTGAGGTTTTGCAGCGCGCTTGTCGTTTCACGAGGGCGTGATAATCTCTAATCCATGAGCATGTTCACGGTCAACGTTGTCGCGCGAAACCCGAAAGACGAAAGCCTGATCAGTCCGCCAACCAAGGTGCTGGTGGACACGGGGTCTGAGTTGACGTGGACGTGGTTGCCTAAAGTTCTGCTGATTGGCATCAACGTCACGCCCGTGCGCAAACGCAGTTTCACCACCGCCACGAAGCAAGTGGTCACGCGTGAAACTGGCTACGCAATTTTGAGCGCCAAGGGTTATGAGACTGTGGATGAGGTAGTCTTCGCCGAGCCCGGTGACATGGCTTTGCTTGGCGTGAGGACACTGGAAGGCTTCGGTGTGATGGTGGACAACATCGCGCACCGTTTTGTGGCAAGAACAACTTTAGTGGCGTCGTCAACACATATCGCCACGCCGCGATGCTCCGTCGGATTAATCAAGAACCATCGCTGATCAGCGGGAATAAGCGAAGCCTCCTTCGTCCGCTTCCTTCACAATAAGACCCTTGACGGTCTATTGAGTTGGCTGTGTGTCGCGAGAACGTTCCTTCCGGCTCTCAACGGTTGCGTCGAGTTGTCTGGTGGTATTCTCAGTTACGCTCGGTGGTTCTGCTGAAAGTGATCTGGGCCTGGAAGGTTCTACGATCTGAGGCGCCGGTTGCGAGCGAGGTGAGTAGCGAGGCGGCGCTATTACAAGCATCACTCCCTTGAAGCCAAGCAAGCCAATACCTAGTAGCGCAACGATCGTCCCGATGTCGGAAACTGTTTTTGTGTTGACCACCTTGTCGCCAACTACTCCGATGATTATGCCGAGGAGAATCAGCAGCAGCGCGTAGATTAATGGGTTCTGCCAGAATCTCTGCTCGCCTTGAAGGACAACAGTCGAGTTAGCTTTCGAGTTAACACTCTCGTCGGCTGGTACGAGTTCACCTGCGAGCGCTTGAGATACTGGCTTCAAACTCAAGCCACACGAGCGGCAGAATTTCTGCCCCGCAGGATTCTCTTTGCCGCAATCCGGACAGTACATAGTTTTGCTCTAAGACTTTGAGAGATTGAGTGTCCAACGTAACACCTCGCGTTCGAGGCGGCAACCGCGTTTCATGAGTTGGACGAACAAGAATCAGCGCCGCTAGCGCTTGATCCGCGACGTTTCATGTTTAGGTTCGACAATATGCCTTGATGAACTCGGCCGCCGGCCGTATCGTACGGCTTCGCGGAGGTGAGTACGATGTTCTGTTCAAGCTGTGGTGCGGCCGTGGCACCCGGACTGAGTTACTGCAATCGCTGTGGCGGCGAGTTAGCCTCAAAGGAGCGCGGGCGGTCAAAACTCGAGATGCCTCTGGAGTCGCTGGTGTGGGCCATCTTGGCGGTCGCGATCGTCGGGGTTGGTGCCAACATCGGGCTGATGGCGTTGATGAAAGAATCATTACACGCCGAAAACGGGCTGATACTCGGGTTCTCTCTTTTGGCCTTTTTGCCTTTTCTCGTCGCCGAGGCGGTCTTCATCTGGTTGTTGTTGCGCTCGCAGCGCAGCCCAAAGCCCCAGCGCGATTTGATCTCGACTCGAGGTGGCGCGACTAACGAGCTTGACGCCGCACCTCGCGCGCTTCAGGAGCCCTCGCCGAGCGTCACCGAACACACCACGCACACGTTGGAGCCGGCGCGCATCGATCGCAACACGCTATGACACGTTCTAATAGCTTGGCCTGCGAGCCGCCCGCATACGCTCCAACTGTTGTTTGACTCGCTGCTGGTATTAATCCGAGGTGTTGCATGACGCTGCTGTTGATCGTTTGGCTTCTTCAGGCGCAGACACCTGCGCTTGAGAATGACTATGTGCGTGTGATGCGAGACGCGGCGCCGTGTGCGAAGTCTAACTCGGGAGGATGCGGCGATCGCGTGATTGTCGCGCTTGGCGAGATCGAGCTGCGGTTTGGCAACAAACGACGCAGGATGTCGCGAGGTGACATCGCGGTTTTCAAACCCGGCGAGTCGTACAAGCCGCCGACTGCAGGCTCATTCTTTGAAGTGAACATCAAGCCGAATCATCCACCCGTCCAGTCACCTCGTGAGATCATTCCGCCGGAGAAGAACGCTATTAGATACGATGGCCATCAATTCTTTATCTTCGAAGAGAGCCTCGCTCCAGGCGACACGCGCGCGAGACACAGCCACAGTCAGCGCGTTGTGATGCAGTTGAACGCGACTCGACTTCAGCAGTGGCCCGACCCAGGATCGGAAGTCTTCGTGGACACAGTGCCCGATCGACCTACATTCAACCCGCCAGTGATTCATAAGGTGAAGAACGTCGGCGCCGCGCCGCTACGAGGCATCGTGATCGAGTTCAAGCCGGAACGAGAGAAGCCGCCGGCCAAATGATGCATCGCTAATTCGGAGGTCAAAAGTTAATCCGTGATGAGCGCTCAGTCTCGCACTCGCGCGTTGCTGGAAATGTTCAAAGCGGCGACCATCTATTTCGCCATCGTTTTTGGAACCGGGTTTGTGCTTGGTACGATCCGCATCCTGGTGGCAGTTCCGCGCCTGGGCGAGCGAGTGTCGGAATTGATCGAGACGCCGTTCATGCTGATCGCAATAAGTTTTGCTGCTCTGGTAGTGAAGCGCTTTTGCGTGGGCCGGCTGTTGATCGCGCTCGGCATTGGTATGTTGGCTCTTGTTCTGTTGCTCTCAGCGGAGGTCGCATTCGTCATGCGGCTGCGCGGCTTGTCGATACCTGAATACATCGAAAGCCGCGACCCGGTATCGGGCACGGTCTACCTTGTGATGCTCGGAGTGTTCGCGGGCATGCCGTTGTTATTGACTCTTTTCTCTCGGCGCGAAGCGTGAGGGCGGCGTCCTCATCGGACTGCAAGCCTCCGATCTCAACGCCACGTTGCTTTGATCATCAACCAGAATCTATAATCGCCGCGCTTTCAGCACGACACAATCCGTTAGGGTGGACAACCGACTGGCGATCCTATTCACACTCACAGCGAAGGCGGTGTTCAACTCAGCCATATTCCGGCTGAGTCGCGCGAGTCTTTTTGCGCTGTTTGTGATTCTGTCATGCTTGGTTACTTCTGGTTGCGGACGCGCCCCGAGCCAAATCGGCGACGATTCGATACACGTCGGAATCATCACCTCTCTCACCGGGGCCGAAGCTCGTTTTGGGCTCGCGCAGAAGTACGGCTACGAGATGGCGCTCGAGGAGATAAACTCGAAGGGCGTGCTCGGCAAGAGACTCGAGCTGATCTATCAGGACGACACCTCGAAACCTGAAGTGGCGAGTCTTACAGTCGAGAAGCTTGCGGACCGGAGTGATATCGTCGCTATCTTCGGCGCCTACTCGAGCGCCGCTACGTTTCCGGCCGCCGCAGTAGCCGATCGCTATCACATACCGATGCTCTGCCCAAGCGCGACTACTGACGAGATAACTCGCCAGGGTTATCAATGGGTGTTTCGAGTGTGCGCCTCGGCCAGCGACTACGGGCGGACGCTGGTCGAGTTTCTCACAAAGCTTGCCGATGCGCACCGACTGGCGGTGGTCTATGAGAACACTCAGTTCGGATCTAGCGTAGCGCGAGCCGCCCTGGAACAGGCTCCCAGAGCCGGTATTGAGATAGTTGCTTATGAAGCCTACGACCAGGGCGGCACTGATTTCACGCCGCTGCTTACCCGCGTCAAGTCCGCGAGCCCGGACGCTGTGTTGTTCGTTTCATATTTGGCCGACGCTACTCTGCTGATGCGTCAGTCCAAAGAAATCGATCTGAATCCGAACGTGTTCACCGCTGGCGGCGCAGGATTCTCCCTGCCGGATTTTCTGAAGGGCGCAGGCGACACGGCTGAATACACGATTTCGGTGACTCAATGGACGCCGGACGCCAAGTGGACCGGTTCGCGAGAGTGGGCGGAGCAGTTCCGGGCCCGATCGGGATACGAACCTTCTTATCACAGTGTGCAAGCTTACATCACGCTTAAGATACTCGCTGATGCAATCGAGCGCGCGGGAACGACCGATCGCGCGGCCGTACGCGATGCTATCAGAAGCTCGACGCTGGATTCGGTGTTCGGCCCGATCCACTTCAATGAGGTCGGACAGAACGAACATCAGGTCGCGATCACTCAAGTGCTGAACGGAAAGTTCACGACGGTATGGCCCGAGTCGGCAGCCATCCGCCCGCCTGTGCTGCCGACGCCGCCCTGGCGCGCCCGAAGCAGAGTAGCCGAATTCGGCGAGAGCGCGGCGACCGAGGCTCACGTTGCAACACAGGTGACGGGACGCGAAAAGCTGCTTCAGACGATTACAAGCGGGCTGCTGACAGGAGGAATCTACGCGCTGATCGGCATCGGGCTCACGATCATCTTTGGTGTCATGCGAGTGGTGAACTTTGCTCACGGAGCGCTGGTGATGGTGGGGATGTACGCGACGTATTTTCTGTTCACCGGTCTGCAGATCGATCCGTTCCTGTCGGTCTTGATAGTGATGCCCGGGATGTTCGTGGTGGGCGTGGCCATGCAGAAGACGCTTATCGCGCCAGTCTTGAAAGCTCCCGAGATGAATCAGATTCTTCTGACCGAAGGCATCAGCATCGTGCTGATCAACACTGCGGTGCTGCTGTTCACGTCTAATTATTTGACGATGAGTACAAGCTACGCCGGCGCGACGTTTCATCTGGGCGGCGTATCGGTGAGTAAGCCGCAGCTCGCCGCGTTCGCCATCGCTATCGTGATCACTGCGGGCGATTATCTTTTTTTGATCAAGACAAGCACAGGCCGGCAGATCCGCGCGGCGGCGCAGGACGCGGAAGCGGCGTTGCTTCTGGGCATCAACATCAAACGGGTCCGAGCGCTGACGTTCGGATTCGGAGTAGCAGCCGCCGGAGCTGCCGGCTCGCTGTTGATGCCGATCTACTACCGCGTCGAACCAAATGCAGGCTCGCCCTTCACACTCAAAGCGTTTGTCGTCGTGGTGCTCGGCGGGATGGGGAGCGTGACGGGCGCGCTGGTAGGAGGAGTCGTATTGGGGATCGCAGAATCGCTTGGCGCCGTCTACGTGGCGACGGGATACAAGGACGTGATCGGATTTGTGATTTTTCTTCTAGTGCTAACGCTTCGGCCGTCGGGGCTGCTAGGGAAGTCGCGCGTGTGAAGGGAAGAAGTGCAATTTTCATTTCTCATCTCGGTATTCGCTACTCGGCTATGAAAAAGTCTCCCCTCTATCTATCAATCCTGTCGGTGTTCCTGATAGCGGCGCCGTTCATTCTTACTGCGCGATACACTCAGCACGTCTTGATAGTCGTTCTTTTGTATGTGGCGCTCGGGTCTGCTTGGAACATACTCGGAGGTTTCGCGGGGCAGCTCTCGTTAGGCCACGCGGCGTTCTTCGGGATCGGCGCCTACACTGCAGCGATCATCGCCAGCAAGACCGCGTTTTCGCCGTGGTGGGCGCTGATCGCTGGACCAGCCGCAGTCTTGCCTGTCGCGCTTTTGGTTGGCTGGATATGTTTTCGTCTGCGCGGTCCCTACTTTACTTTAGCGACTATTGCGGTGGGTGAGGTCGTGCGACTGATCGCGTTGAACTGGACCACTCTGACCGGCGGCGCGGTGGGGGTGGTGATCCGGCCTTCATTATTATCCGGGACTAGCAAGCTGCCTTATTATTACGTCGTTCTTGTCATCGCGGTGGTGACGGTCACGCTATGTCATCTGATGAGCCGGCGTAAGCTTGGCTACTATTTGATGGCGATCCGCGAAGACGAAGAGACTGCCGAATCGATTGGGATCGACACTACGAGCTACAAGCTCCGAGCGCTTGCGCTTAGCGCAGCCCTGACGGCGATGGCCGGAGCCTTTTACGCCAACTACTTTTTGTTCGTGGACACGACCACCGTATTGCCGCTCGCTCTGTCGGTCGAGATCGTGCTGATCGCGATCATCGGCGGGCTCGGCACGGTAGCTGGCCCGGTGCTCGGCGCAGTGCTGCTAAAACTGTCCTCGGAAATCTTTCGCAACGAGTTTGCGCAAGCGAATCTTCTGATATACGGCGCGCTGCTGGTGCTCGTCATATTGTTCATGCCCGATGGGTTGATGGGCGGATTTCGCAGACTCTTTGGAGTCGGCGCGAGGAAATCTCAACGTGTCTCTGCTTGAAGTAAGAGATCTCACCAAGCGATTCGGCGGCCTGGTCGCGGTCGATTCGCTTAGCTTCAGCGTTGTCGCCGGTGAGACTGTCAGCATCATCGGTCCCAACGGCGCGGGCAAGACTACGGTGTTCAATCTGATCACCGGCTTCCAGCGTGCGACCAGTGGAGAGATCGTGTTTGATGGAATGAATCTTGTGGGAAGCAGGCCTCACAAGATCGCGCTTGCCGGCGTAGGACGCACCTTTCAGGTAGTCAAGCCGCTTCGGGGGCTCAGTGTATTCGACAACATTCTGGTTGGCGCATTCGCGCGAACCGGCGATCGAGAAGAAGCGCGGAGAATAGCGGAGGACGTAATCGAGTTCACAGAGCTGGCGAGGCTGCGAGACGCATTGGCGGATGGCTTGCCGATCGGCACTCGAAAGCGGCTCGAGCTTGCACGCTCGCTTGCTACTGGGCCCAAGCTGATATTGCTCGACGAGGTCATGTCGGGCCTTAATCCGACTGAATCACGGGAGGCGATCGAACTCATAAAACGATTGAGAGACGAGCGCGGTATTTCGGCGGTGGCAGGAGTCGAGCACGTGATGCAAGTAGTAATGAGCATAAGCGACAGAGTGATCGTGTTGAACCACGGCCGCAAGATTGCGGAAGGCACGCCGGAAGAAGTGACCGCCGATAGAGAAGTGATCTCCGCGTATTTGGGAGAGTAACTGAATTAGTCTCCAGAAGCCGCCGCAAGAAGTGAGACTTCAGGTTTCATCCACGATAGCTGGACCAGAGCGTTCTCAGGAAGGAGGCGTGGATCGCACACTCCGCATCGGATGCACGGATCAGTGGCCGGACACGGCTTGGTGGTCTTCTCTGCCATCGCGCGCTGGTATTCCCGCTTCATGAACTCGGTAGTTAATCCGATATCTACTATGTCCCAGGGTAGCGGTTCATCCAGCGAGCGACGTCTCAGCGAGTAATCAGTCCAGCGTCGCATCGCCTGGCGCCAATTGCCGGCGCGGTCCGCTTCGAGGATGAATTCGGAAACACGGCGGTCCCCAAGCGAGAGCAGCGCTTGAAGCTGAGCGATGCGCGATGACATCGCTCGGACTTCGACGTTGGGTATGCGTTTGAAGGCGCGCGTCAGGTATTTGATCTTCTGGTCAAGAACTCGCTCGGGTTGGATGGGCTCCCACTGAAAAGGCGTTTGCGGCTTTGGTACGAACGCGTTGAGCGAGACGATAATCGAACCGACTCTGCCACGTGGCCGCCCGACTTCGAGCATGCGTTCACGGATTTGTTCGGTGAGGGACACAATCGCATCGATGTCTTCGTCTTCTTCAGTTGGCAGACCGATCATCATGTAAAGTTTCAGATTGAGTATGCCGCGCTGAAAGATCATCTCTGCTATCTCGACGATTTGATCGTTGGTCAGGTCCTTATTGATGACGCGACGCAATCTGTCCGAGCCGGTCTCGGGCGCGATGGCCAACTGCTGATCGTTGCGCCGCACGAGGGCATCCAGCAGTTCAGGCGAGATCTGATCCAAACGAAGCGACGAAACCGACACTTGATAATCCAGCTCTTCAAGGCCCGCGAGGAGTTGATGGATTTCAGGATGATCGCATACGGCGGTCGCAACCAACCCGATCTTATCGGTGACCTCGCGCATTTCGGCCGCGCGGGCCAGGAGCTTCTCAGCCGAAAAGACTCGCGGCGCAAGGTACGAATACCCGGCCCAGCAAAAACGGCAGCCCATCGAGCACCCGCGCGAGATCTCAATCAAGTAGCGGCCGCTCATCTCTGTGTTGTCGGTAATAATCTCACTCGCGGGAATAAAGTCATCTGCGAATTGGCCGGCGCCTTCTTGCTTGCGCATGGGATTGCGCATTGTGAAGACTCGGCGGGGCGCGCCGTTGCGGGGCTCGATGTCGCTCACGCCTCCGTCGTCGTTGTAATGGATATCATAGAAACTTGGTACGTAGAAGCCCGGCTCATGCGCGAGTCGCAACAGTAGGTCCTCGCGCGACGCTCCTTCACTTAGAGCCTTGACTAGTGCCGGCACCAGGACTTCGCCTTCGCCGACGCAGACAACGTCAACAAAGTCGGCGACCGGTTCCGAATTCAGGAATGCGGCTGCGCCGCCCATAACTACAAGCGGATGCCATTCGTTCCGCTCAGCCGTCTTAATCGGAATCTTTGATAACCTGAGGAGCTTGGGAATATTGAGATAGTCGGTTTCAAATGAAACTGAAATTGCCAGCACATCGAATTCCGAGATCGGTGTTTCAGATTCGAGCGAAAGAAGCGGCCCGCGTGTCCGCTCAAGCTCATGTTCTATGTCGGGGTCGGGCACGAAGACTCGTTCGCAGGTTAGACCTGAGTAGGAATTGAATAGCTGATAGACGGCTTGAAAGCCGAGATTCGACATCCCGATGTAGTAGGTGTTCGGGTAGGCTAGAGCGACATCGAGACCAAGTCCTCGCTGCTTGCGACTCACCAATCCTCGCTCATTGCTCCGAAGTTGCTTGTATCGATCTTTAATTCTCTGCATCTTTCTTAAAGTTCTTTAGACGTTCAATTGAAAATCTCAAGCAAATCGCTTATTGACTCGGCGACAAAGCTGGGCCCCTCTCGCTCGAGTTCTGTTCGTGGTAATGGACCCCAAAGGGCGCCAACTGTTCTAACGCCGGCCGCCCGAGCCGCAATCATATCATGCCTGCTGTCGCCTACATATACAGCCGAGTCTGAAGGCGTGCCCAATCGTTCCAGGGCGGCAAGTATCGGTTCGGGATGCGGCTTATGAACGTCAGTGTCCTCGAGAAAAATCGCGGAGTCGAGCAGATCGTCGAGCGAGCACAACTTCAGCCCTCGAAGCCCGAGCTCACGCCCCTTAGAGGTAACTACTGCAATCGAATAACCGCGCTTTCGAAGTTCCGTCAGCACCTCGCGAGTGCCCACAAAGGGCCGCGCTAACGCGTCGTGATTCAAGACATTGAATGTACGATAAGCGACAACCAATTCCTCAACAGTGGAGTTTTCGGCTTCCGCGCCGCGGACGCCGTTCTTTGAGTTGCCGCGAACAAGCAGGCGATGCATAGCGTCGCGTAGCGGCGTACCGAAAGTTTCGATAAGGGTCTCGCGTGAATGCTCAAATCCACAAACCGTAGACCATGAGAATTGAAAACATTGAAGGATCAAATCGGTGGTATCAATCAGTGTGCCGTCCAGGTCGAACAGGATTGCCTTTGTTTGATGCTCCAACTTTGAACCCTCTGGTTTGCGTTAATTCGCGAAGGCGGGATTATACTTGGCTGTAGTCGATATAAGCAAACCCGGCTATTCAGGACGAGGTCAAGTTCTGGAGGTGAACGGTAGGTGTATGGGGTACGGCACTGACTGGATAATGAATACCGGCTGGATAATAAATGGGCAGGCAATTTGGAAACTATTTATCCGCTCGAATGGAGGTGGCGAGCGAATTTACGCCGACGATGGGTTGTAGTCTTTTTTTTTCTTCTGATTATACGAGGAGTTAGAGCAGATCGCCTCTTCGAGTTTCAGCTTTATTGTGATATGGCACAACGAATGCAGAACCTTCAGCGGCATCGGTTTGCCGATTATAGGTATTTTCTATTCAGAGTGGTTTTGAGATTGTTTTGACTTTAGCGGGTTTTCTATTGCGTTAAGATAAGGTTTGGATATATTATACGCCTTCATTTTCGCAGGTTTAAACTCGCTGTTTCAATTCGAGCCCCAGCACTGACGCGTAAGTAAGACAGTGTCGAAGGCAAACAAGAGTCTGTTCCAGAATGGAAGCGAAGGTCGTCGAACAGACGGTTCGCACTGATTGAAGCTGGGTGGACACCCGACATTGAAGCACAGGGTTCAACCCATCAGATAGCAGTTGGGTGCGAGATCTCCGGAGCTATCGGAGAGAGCCCTGTTAGCGAGCGTTTCCCAAATTCTTGCGTCCGGTGCGGTCGCCGGGCTAGTACAAATTGATGGAGTACCCAAAAACATTGGAGAGGGATAAACAAATGAACATAAAGAGAGCAGTTTTCATGGCAGTGCTTGTGGTGGCCATAGCTGCGCTGGCC
>JADGNW010000267.1 GCA_017883315.1 Blastocatellia bacterium
CTCGTCAAAGAATCCTCTGGACCCTACGCGAACAGCAAGGTTCTGACGCCACTTAAACCGGCTCCCGCCGATCCGACCGAAGACCCAGGATCGAGCATTTACAAGTGACGGCTTCATGGATGATCCCAACAAAGAAGAAAAAAACAGACAACGCCGGTTAAGGGTGCTCGATGAAAAGCGCCACGTAACAAGCCGACTGAGCGAAAACATCCGGTATATTGGCTTTGGCTTGCTGGCGATTTATTACACGATCAAATTCGGGGATGCTGAGTTCGCGAAATCGTTGAGGCATTTGGTCGGTGTCGCAATTATTGGAGTGTCAGGCGCCGCTGCGGTTACCCTGGACTACGCGCAATATCTGTTTGCTACGTGGGCGGTAGATGAGGCGCTAGACAACGAGACCGCTGAATACAACAAGAAATCGTGGTGGTACGGGGCCCGCGAGTTAGCTTTTCAATGGAAGCAACTCGCCGCCGCCGTCGGAGCGGCCTCGCTGATTCTTTTGCTAGTTTCCGCTCGTTAGTCGCCTTCAGATCGCCAGAAAGCGTCTGGCCTTCTGACGCAGAGTAACCGGCTTAACGAGGTTGAACGTACATCAACCGCTTGCCTTCGGCGCCCTTCACGGCATCGGCCGCGCGCTGTGTGTCGGTCCAGCCGAGTTTGGCGCGGCGATTGTACCGAAACTCGAACTCCGACAAGTAGCGGTGTCCTAGCCGTCTGTTATGTCAAGTGCATAATTTTGATTATGTTCTCATTTTGTTCCGATGATCGCCACTCTCGGAGAAGTCCACGATCTCGGCTGGCGCCTGAGAATTTATTGCCGGGAGGGAAAGGGGTCGGCCATGAAGAAGCATAGGGCGTGCACAGCCTACGTTGACGCCGACCTTGAAACCCTGGTCTGGACGCGCGGCCGCGACTTCCCCATCGCGCGCCTCGACAGCCGCATGAAATGCATCCGCTGCGGCAGCCGCCGCGTCATGGTCGCGCTGGAACCGCCGCCAGTCGAGTCCCGCCAGCGCATCCGCGCCTGACCACGCCTTACTCAGGCGACGCGAAACTCCACCCGCTCAGCTCGGTGGGCAAACCCATCTTCGAGGACCGAAGGTTACGCGGGAGAGGGTACGTGTGGCCGCTGCTCAGATCATCGATTGCCGCGGTGACCGAGTGGTAGGTCCCAAGATTTTCCTCGCCAAAGAGCAGATTGAAGCGACTGCCAACGGGCACGATAGAAAAGCGACCCCACTTGGTATCGAAGAACCAGAACCCTTTCACGCCCGCGGCGCCTTACGATGGCAATCAAGCTTGTGGCGCTTTGGGGTCAAGGTTGGCTCGCAGGTCACGGGCAATTGTTTCAATCGACGTGTTCTCGGACAGCTCCCTCGTCTCAGAGTCAGTGACTGCGGCCTCGATCCCCATCTGTTTGCTCATCCGCGCCAACATTTGCATCACCTTCGTGATCTCCTTTTCGGAGAGCAGATTTATCTGAAGCCCGAGATGGTTCCGCCTATCGGCGCGAAGGCTCATCCGGTTCTGACGGATCAGAACGAACGCGGCGAGGAGCACGCATTCAAAGGACAGAAAGCATGAAAGGAGAGGGAAAGGAAATCGATCGAAGAGCGTGACGCCGGAAATTGCTCCGCTGTTGAGTGTTACCCAACCGGCGACGAACAAAATCTCGCAAGCGACAAACAGGATCGTGCCAGCGAAATGTCCGATCAGTTCGGGGATTCGCTCCGCCGGAGGAAGGTCGTTTTCCCCTTCCTCCTCCAGGCGGACGATCGTCTCAATGTTGTCTTGAGATGTTGTGCGCTCGGACATGATCAGCTCCACGATGGTGCCAGATCCCGTTTCGAGAGATGGCGCGGCCAATGCGAGCCGGACGTGACTGCACGTCGAACTCGCGGCAACTCAGCCTCTCATGCTATTAAGGAGAGGTGGTCGGGCACAAATTCAAAGTCGGCGAACTCGTCGAAGTGACGGCGACGCGGACCATCCAGCCATCGCGCGGACCGTACGAGATCGTGGGACTTCTGCCGGAGGCCGACGGCGATCCTCAGTACCGGGTCAGGAGCCGGGCTATGAGTAGAAGTGTTTGAGCAAGGATCGACCGGGACCTCGGCGAGTACGGTGAGTCGACGATACTGTTCAAAGTAGGACTGCTGCCCGACGACGTCGACTGACCGCTCGTGAGATTGTCTGACTCTCGGCAATAGTATCGGTCAGCTTCACATCCAGCATCATCAACGCGCAATCCGCGTCGGTTCGTCGATTTCTTCGGCTTCGCCAGTTTCGCGGTGGACTTCTTCGCGAATGAGCCTTTCGGTCATTTCGGAGAGATACGTGACCAAGGCCGCGTTCAATTCCTGGAACTCCGGCCACAAGACCTGCTCGACAAAACTCATTGGCGCCTCGATCACGATCGTCTGACGATGCATCCTGCGATGACGGAACGGGCGCAGGCCGTAGCGTCGACAGAGTGCGATGAATAGCTGCCGCGACCAGGCGTCGGGAATCGAGAACCTCATCTCTTCCGGCTTTTCCCTGCCTGAGGTTCGCCCGAGACGCGCGCGGATCCTCTCTGCGGCGGCGCCCGCAGCAGCCTTCTCTCCGTCTGTCGCCGCGCCGGCAAACAGCGCCTCGATCTTGCGCAGCTTGTCGCGAAGGGTCTGCTCCGGCGTCATCATATTCCCCGTCGGCGAGCCGCCGACACGCTTCGGCCAGAAGGCTCACCTCTTAAGATGCCCCGCGCGCCGCGCCGCTGCGCCGGTTAGCTGCGCTGAACTGATGGCGAGGAACGCTGACAATCGCAAGGCGCCGGCTTTCTTCTTGGTAGTTGAGAACTTTGATGTGTTCATCGCCTACTCCGACGACCGCGCGACCTATGGTCAACAGCACGCGCGTTACTTGTTCAACTATCAGCCCTCATTTCGAGCCGGCTTTGACGGTGGTGCCGCTCGAGGGCGAAGCTTTCATCGCCACTGGACCGGAATCAGAAGCGCTCGTGAAGGCTGGGTCCTTATTGCCAGGACGTCCGCGTCGTCGATGCGTTCACGCACCCAGACGAAGAGTACCCCTTCAGCGAAATCCATAGGCTGGCCGATCCTCTGACCTCGATACGCGGGCGCGGGCGCTCTGCGGGGCGGATCGCGATCGCAGGCGGAGATGCGACGGCCTGCCTACCGTGATGAAAGACGTTTCAGTGTTATTGCCTCAGAAGTGGAAAACAGTTCGAACTGGTCTCCGATACAGTTCAAACGAGTCTCAAGACGAATGGAGGTTGGAATTCGGGAAAACGAACTTCGCCAGCCGAGATTGCGGGCGCAACTTTCGTGCTGCGATAGCGGGCGACCTGCCCAGAGACGCAACGTTTGACTTAAGGTTCGCTCTAACCCGCGGAAATGAGCGCGCTTTCCCAAAGACGTGAAGAGACCCGGTTCGCACGGAGAGAACTGGTACAGGCGGTTGGGATCGAACCAACGACCTACGGATCCACAATCCGACGCTCTACCAACTGAGCTACGCCTGCACTATGCGCGCGGAACCTAGAATCTCCCTTCCGCGGGTTCAAGCGGAAAGGCGGGCGCCGGTCATAAACGAAAAAGCCCGGATCTCGCGACCCGGGCCTTTTTTCAACGATTCTGGAAGAG
>JADGNW010000268.1 GCA_017883315.1 Blastocatellia bacterium
GAAACGATTCAACCGGCGCGATATGGTGCTGTATGTTATAGCCGAGCGGAATCAGCATGCGTCCCAGATACTTCACAACCACCGCAGGCATGGTCGCCAACGCCATGCCAATCCCAAAACGCGAACCGGGCGGGGTGAGCAGGCGGCTCAGCGCGACATACCGCATCAGGAAATAAACCGCCGCAGGCACGATGAAAAAAGCGGCAAAGCTTACCGCGCGGATTACACGCTGCCTCAGCGGCCCCGAATCTCTAAAGTAAAACAGCTCACAGTACGCGACCACTAAAGGGAGAGCCAGCGCCGTCTCTTTTGACAACAACGCTGGAAGAAACAGAACCAACGCAATCACCATAAATGATTTGCGCCCGGTTTTCCTGAATCTCAGGTAGAGGTAGAAAATCGGCAACACAAACAACGCCATCAGCGGATCGGTTATTCCTGATATCCAGGCGACCGACTCCGAATGCGCCGGATGGACCGCGAACAGCCCGGCGGCGACCCCGGCAAGCCAGGGGCGCTCGGTTACTTCTTTGAGGACGAAGAAAACCATCAGCGTTACCGCCACATGGATCAGCGCATTGACCAGATGCCAGCCCCACGCGGTGGTTCCGAAGATCGAGTAGTTGATCGAGAACAGGCTCATGAACAGAGGGCGATAATAGGAATCCGAAGAGGCGACGCTGAGATTGTTGGTGTCAAACGCCCATACGCTGTTGGTAAATATCAGCGGCAGGTTGCTCAATCGCTTAATAGACTCATTGGCAAGAACCTGCTGACCATCGTCGAATGCGAACCCGTTCGCCAATGAGTTGATCGACGTGAGCAACGCGAGCACTGCGGGAACCAGCGCATATATGCGCCGCCACTTCGCCGGTGCGGCGTCAGAGCTCGACCTGCTGTGCTCGTTCGAGCGAGCCGCCGAGTCAGGCGACACCTTTGCGCCCGATTCGGCATGAGTCGATTTGCCCGCCGCGACTGCCTGCCCGGCTGGTGATTTGCGTTTCCTCTTTGCCAAATCCGATTACCAGAGAGAAGGGCTGTTCTCCGCTTAACGCTCGACGGCCATCGCCACCGCATTGCCGCCGCCGAGACACAACGCTGCAAGCCCGCGCTTCACGTCGCGCCGCTCCATTTCATGAAGCAGCGTCACAAGTATGCGAGCGCCGCTCGCGCCAATCGGATGGCCGAGCGCTACCGCGCCTCCGTTGACGTTCAGCTTCGCCGGATCGATTCCAAGCTCGCGCGAGACCGCGATGGCCTGGACCGAGAACGCTTCGTTCAATTCGAGGAGGTCAACGTCAGCAAGGTCCCAGCCGGCTCGTTCCAGGGTCTTTTGAATCGCCGTCACCGGGGCCATCATCACCAGTTTCGGCTCGACCCCGCTTGTAGCTTGCGCAACAATTCGGGCCATTGGCTTGCGGCCAAGCTTGCGCGCGACTTCACCCGACGCAACCACAAGCGCGGCCGCGCCATCATTGACGCCCGGCGCGTTGCCCGCAGTCACTGTTCCGTCTTTCTTGAAAGCCGGCTTCAGTCTCGCCAGAGATTCAATCGACGTGTCCTCGCGGGGACCTTCGTCGTCTTTGACGATGAGCGGTGCACCTTTCTTTTGAGGAATCTCGACCGGGACAATTTCCTTTTCGAAGCGACCCTCTTTAATCGCGGCCAGCGCTTTTCGATGCGAGTTGACTGCGTACTCGTCCTGTTCCTCGCGATTGATGTGATACCGATCGGCGACGACCTCTCCGGTGCAGCCCATATGCCAGTTGTCGAACGCGCACCACAAGCCGTCTTGAATCATCGAGTCGATCAACTCGCCATTGCCCAACCTGTAGCCTTGCCGCGCTCCTTTCAGCAAGTAAGGCGCGCCGGTCATCGATTCCATTCCACCCGCAACGGCAACTGTAATTTCGCCCACCTTGATGCCGTTGGCCGCCAGCATCACGGCTTTCAACCCCGAGCCGCAAACTTCATTGATTGTAAGCGCCCCGACGGCGTCAGGTACACCTGCTCGCAAAGCTACTTGCCGCGCGGGATTTTGTCCGTTGCCGGCTTGAACGACGTTGCCCATTATGACTTCGTCGACCAGCGCTGCATCGATGCCCGCTCGTTCGATTGCGGCTCGCGCGGCGAACACTCCCAGATCAACCGCGCCGAAGTTCTTAAACGCTCCGAGAAGCTTTCCGACCGGCGTTCGCGCGCCGGATAGTATGAATGCGTCTGTCATATGATTTCCTTTGATTTCCTTTCGCAAAGGTGTGTTTGCTTCCAGCAGTGACGTTATTCTATCACACAAGAATTAAAACCACGCCGTGCATTGGACATAAGAAGACCGCCGGTTCGAGGCGCGAGTTTGTCAGATCAAACGAGGCGGTGCTAGACTCCGGACACTGCGGGGACGCCTGACACAATTGACTAGGAGCAGCGGTTTCAGATGCAGGCATTAATACTGGCGGGCGGCAAAGGCACTCGGCTGCGCCCGCTTACGATGCACACGCCCAAGCCCATCGTTCCGATCGCCAATCAGCCTTTCTTGCTCTACCAACTCGAATTGCTCAAACGTGCCGACGTGCGAGACGTGATCCTGTCGCTCTCGTATCAGCCTCACAAGATCGAAGAAAAGCTCGGCGATGGGAGCGACTACAACGTTCGCATCAGTTACGCCGTCGAAGCGTCTCCTCTCGGAACTGCCGGCGCTTATAGGAACGCCGCGAGCTTGATCAGCAAAACAACCGTAGTGTTCAACGGAGATGTTCTGACCGACATCGACATGAATGAAGTCATTCGCTTTCATCGTGAGCGTCAGGCTGCGGCGACCATCGTACTGACACCCGTGCCGAACCCAACGGCGTATGGTCTGGTTGAAACGGACAAAAAGGACGGCCGCGTGTGCCGCTTTCTCGAGAAGCCGAAGCCTGAAGAAGTAACTTGCGATACGATCAACGCGGGCATCTACATCCTGGAGCCGCGGGTGCTCGATTACGTTCCCGAAGGTGAACCGTTCATGTTCGAGTACGGCGTCTTTCCTCAATTACTCGAGCGCGAAGAGCCATTCTTCGCGTACGTTTGGCGGGGCTACTGGAGAGACATTGGAACGGCCTCGAGTTATCTCGCGGCGAACCTCGATGTGATCGGGGGACGTGTGAAGTTACTAGCACCTGTCGCTAGCGAACGCGGCGAGAAGTTCGACGCAACCGCCGAGATCGAAGCTCCTTCTGTCGTCGATCCAAGCAGCACTTTGAAGGCCGGCGTGCAGATAATCAATTCAGTGGTCAGCCGGAACTGCTACGTCGAAGAGCGCGCGCGAATCGAAGATTCAGTCGTGCGCGGCGGCACGCGCATCGGCGCGGGCTCGACGGTCCGGGGCGCGGTAATTGGTAAGGGCTGTCACATAGGCCGAAACGTCGAAATCGGGGACGGCTCGGTGCTCGGCGACAAGTCGGTCGTGAGTGACTACAGTCAGACTGGTTGAAAAAAGCCGGCGGATTGAGCGCAAACCCTGGAACTCCTCGAACCTCGAAGCCACGAGACAGGAGCTCGGCGAACTCGCTGATTTCAAATCAATCGACCCGAACCATCACCTGCACCAGAGGTTCTATGCGTCGTTTTGGAAGGTCCGTTTCTTGTGCTTTGTTAGTAGCAGCTCTGTGGACAATCAACGTGCGCGGTTTTCAACACGAGCACGCTGACTACCTGCCGCTAAGCAAGGCCGAACTTGGCAAGCCTTTTCACTTGAAGTTCATCGGAGAATTCGATTCAGAACATCCCATACGCACGGCTAGAATTGGGCCCTCGGGGGCACAACTTCGGTTCACAGATCAACGATCCGTGATGATCACTGGACGAGACTCTGCCGGAAAACAATGGTCAGTCGAATCCTGGGTCGGAATGTTGAACAGCGGTAGCCTGTATGTCGGCGACCTTGACGCAAACGGCATTGCGGATGCGGTGCTGATCGTATCAACGGGTGGCAATGGGCTCGCGCCGAGCAGCCACATAAAAACGATAATGTTTGATTCATCCGGACGCCCGGTCTTCTTCGAAGCGGATGGATACTTTCGAGCGGAGCCCGATGGGATCGCCGAGCTCGTTGACATGGACGGTGATACTAGAGCGGAACTGGTTCACATGAACTTTGACGACGGCTATTGGATTACGAATGTTTACAAAGCCATCAACGCACGATGGCAAAAAATAGCGGGCCGCCTCGGACGGCGAGATTTTCCTCTTTTCACTCGTTTCACTTATCGTCCTAATCACACGGCAGTTTCACCGAAGCGTGGCCGGCACCCTTTTGGACCCGATCTCTCCGACAACGCGCCGCGTCTAACCGGACGCCTCGTTTCTTATGAATGGGCCAACGTCGAACAATCCGGAAACATTCTGCTGAATCTCAAGAGAGCCAACGGCAAGACAGTAGATTGCCGGCCAGACTCCTGGTACTCGTCCTTCGCAGTGGCTATCGATGGCAAGCAAGGTCGCCGAATAGCTTCGCTAGGGTCGAGCGATGACTCCGTCAGATCGCTGCTGAACGAGATCGTCGCAAAGCGTTATGATGTTTCACTGTTCGGGCAACGCATCTCGAACAGTTGCAGCCCTGAACTGCTGTGGGCAAGCCCACGCGGGCATTAGTCGATTATGACTTCTCGCGCCTTCAAACACGTAATGATCCGAGTTCCAAACTGGGTCGGAGACGCGGTGATGGCTGTGCCCGCCTTGCGTGAGCTGCGACGCATTTTCGCGGACGCTCAAATTACTCTGGTCGCGCGGCCCTGGGTAGCCGGCTTGTTTGAAGGCGAGGGATTGGCTGATAAACTGTTTTCAGTTCACGACGGCCAGGGCATCTTTCAAACAACAAGCAACTTCATCACCGAAGCACGCCAACTGGGACGCGAGAGATTTGATCTGGCAGTGTTGTTTCAAAACGCTTTCGGCGCGGCGTTGCTGGCGCGAGTCGCGCGGGCGAAGAAGATCGCCGGCTACGCTACTGATCGACGAGGCGCGCTGCTCGATCTCGCCATTCCCTTCGAAGCCAATTACAAGAGCACACATCAAGTCCGTTACTACCTGAACATCGCAGCGGCTCTCGAAAAAGAATTAACGGGCGAAAGCAGCGTCGATTTCGAGGCGGCGCAACCGCGACTTCACGTTAGCGATGATCAACGCGAGCGTGGACGGCTGATGCTTGATGAAGCAGGCATCAGCAACGACTCGTCTCCGATTCTCGCTTTGAGTCCGGGCGCGACTAACAGCCGGGCCAAGCGCTGGCTCGCCGAGCGGTTCGCCTCAACAGCGGATCGACTCGCTGAGCTAAACGGTTTTCGGACCGTGATTGTCGGAACGACTGGCGATGTCGAAGTAGCAAATGAAGTCGCGACGCGCATGCGGTCCGATGCAGTCGTGCTCGCCGGCCGAACGTCTATCGCTGAACTGAAAGCGATTCTCGCGTGTACTTCGTTGGTGATATCGAACGATACGGGAACCGCTCACGTGTCGGCAGCTTTAGGTGTGCCGACAGTCGTAGTGTTCGGACCTACTGAACACTTTTCAACTCGTCCGCTTTCAGACGTGGCCACGGTCGTGCGCCACGAAGTCGAATGCTCGCCTTGTATGCTGCGCGAGTGCCCAATCGATCATCGCTGCATGACTCGAGTTGAAGTAGATGACGTCTACTCAGCGGCACAGAGCCTGCTGATAAACGCAGCGCGATGAAGGCACTACGTAGTCGCGAATTTATTCGCGCCGTGACATAACGAATAAGTTCGTTACTACGTGGTTTCAGACGTTACGTAGTCGCGAATGTTATTCGCGACTTGGTCACAACGAACAAATTCGTTACTACGTGGTTTCAAGCTTATCCAAACACGCGATCATACACTCCGCGAATCGCGGATGTGTGATGCGCGAGCGCTTCTTCGAACGCCGTGACGGAGGGCAGACCAAGCGCTCGAGTCAGGTCTCGAAGCGCCACCGAAGAAGCGGGAAGCGTCGGGCTCGGCCTGTCCAAAAGAAGCCGCATCCAGTGATCGAGCTCTCTAAGAAACATGTACCCTTCGAACAGCGCTGCTGCAGACTGGTGGTCGAGCGCACCTAGCTCACCAAGATGCGCCACAAGCGCAGCCGTGCCGCGTTCGGACGGAAAGTAGATTCGGTCCCGAAGCTGCAAGTATCTGGTCACGAAATAGACGTCGTTCATTCCGCCGCGGCCCCACTTGATATTCGGGCGATTGCCTCGAGCCTTCTCCTTCATCTGCCGAGCGCGCATATCGCGAAGCTCCTCTCGAAGCGCTTGATTCCGCGAAGCGGCCTCAAAGCACGCTTCGCAGATGGCTGCGCGGGCTCGCTCACCGAACTCAAGGTTGCCCGCAACTTCTCGGGCTTTCAGGTAAGCCGAGTGTTCCCAGGCAGAAGCTCGCTCAGTGAGGTATATCACCAACCCTTTGAGACCAAGCGCGACCGGTCCGCTCTTACCTTCGGGCCGAAGACGAAGGTCGGTCCGATAGAGCAGTCCTTCCCGCGTAAGCGAGGCCAGCACTTGCACAAGCTGCGACGTGAGCTTCGCATAGAACTCCTGCGGGCTGCTTATCTCTGCTGTGCTGCCGAGCGAAGCAAGAGGCCAGGCGCTTTCATCATCAAACACGATCAGAAGATCAAGATCCGAGCCGTAGTCCATGCCCGCGTGTCCCAGTCTTCCGAGCCCAAGAATCGTGAACGGTAATTCGGTGCTCACAAGCCGGTAGCCATTACTGCGCTCCGTCGCTTTTAGTAGACCTATCGATTCGAGCGCGATCTCCAATCCGATCTTCAGAACTGCTTCGGCGAGAGCGGTCTGTGCGAGATTGATGACTCGGAGATGGTCGGTAGTCGGTAGTCCGTCCGTGGTCCGTAGTTCGTAGTCCGTGGTCCGTAGTAGCGTCTCCGGACTACTGACTACTGACATATCCCTGTCTTCAGCAACAGGCAACGGACTACTGACTACTGACC
>JADGNW010000003.1 GCA_017883315.1 Blastocatellia bacterium
GTGGATGCGTATGTCGACGTGGTCTGCTTCTTCGTCGTCACCTTCTTCATCTCGACCAAAGGCAACGCCGCGACCAAAGAGGTTGATCGCCATTCGCTGAATCGTGCAGACGTAAACGAAAGTGTGTCGAGGCTGCGGTTCGAGCAGATATGAGGCGGGCAGAACCTTTGGGTCGAACGGCTCGTCTTCGCCGATGTCTTCGCGACGAAAGCGTTGGCTGTACACTTCGTAGATGCGGTCGAACTTCAATCCGGGCTCAGGCTCAAACGAAGCGAAAGCGCGCACAGCTTGAGCCGCCAGCGCTCTGCGGTCGACCAGGAACAAGACGCGGCGAGCCACGCCTGACTTCAGCAGCCGGTAGACTTCATTGACCATCGTGAAGGTCTTGCCTGTGCCTGTGGCCATTGCGACCAGCATACTGCGCTTGCGAATAGCAATGGCTTGTTCGATCTTCTCGTTTGCTTCGACTTGATAAGGCCGGAGCCGCGGATGATTGTTTGCGTTCTCATCAAGCCAGCGGCACGAGCCCTCAAAGTCACGGTCAAACATTTCCCGCAACGCAGTGGGAGTATGAAAGCGAGCTATGGTGCGAGACCGGTTCAGTTGATGGCGGACATCGTGAAACCAGATGACTTTCCCGTTAGTCGAGTAAAGAAAGGGAACGTGAAAGCCATCGAAGTAAAGTGGATTATCAGTCGCGCCGCGCGAATATCGTTCAGCCTGGGTGAGGACGTTCTGAGGACCGAGAGTGAGTTTCTTCGCTTCAACGATACCGAGCAACACAGAGTCAACGTTCAACGCGTAATCGGCGGGACCGTTGTCAGTTTCGTACTCTTCGATAGCGCACTGAGCGAAGTCGCTCAAGCTTCGCGACGCGTCAAAGGGAGCGACGCTCCACCCGGCGCTAACAAGCTTCGGGTCGATTCTGGTTCTTCGAGTTTTTCTCTCGCTCTCCGAGTCAGTCATCTCTAGTAGTGTATGCGTCCCATTAGCGCCGTCAATGTGGTAAACGAAAATACGGAAGCCGTGCGGGATTAGCAAGAGAAACCCTGGCGTGTCTGGAGACCGTCACGGCTTTTGAAACACGAGGTCTGTTAAGAGCGAGTAGTACTCAGCCAACGGGCCAATCTGTGCTCCCTTGTGGTTGATGATTCGGCCCGACTCTGTCCTTACTTTCACAAACACAAATCCGAAGTCCGGTAGCGCGGGGCGCTTCTTCGAGAGGCCGCTCTTCCAGAAACGGTTGTCCGTTGCTTTGCGCACCAGTTCCTTCACCTTGTCGGGCGGGATGAGATCGCTTTTCAATGGCGCGACGCCTTCCACGCTCTGGACCCGTCCGTCAGCGTAGATCGCCACCTGTACGGTCTAAGGTTGCCGCCTTCGTGCCCAAACTCAATTGCAGGTTGCGCCGCTTTAGTTTCGTGGGCTGGTGCATTCGCTGCTCTTGATGATTGACTCATCGCGTCTCGGCCGGCTGCGAGCAGCACCAGGATCGTGAGTAAAGCTACGGTCGGTTTCATACCATTTGCTCCCGCACGAAATTCTAACGTGAAGGCGCGCTATCGGCTACCAGAGGAAAAAGCAAAAACCACCGAGCGGCGTGAAGCAACTCGGTGGTTCTGCTTTCGGTAAGGTGAATGACACTGCGACTCGATTCCAACGGTGAGTCGCACTTTGCATCAGTCGGCCGTCGCTTATGGATACTGCGTTGCGCAGAAGCCGCCGGATGCGTTCACCCAGTTTCGCTGGATGAGATAGTTGCGAGCCCCCAGCGTCATGTTGTATTTGGCACCATTGGGCGCCGTGAACAGTGTGCCGAAGGTCCACGCACACTTGTCGGCATTCTCGGCCCCTCTGGTGTCATACCACGCGTTCAAGTCGGGATCGCTAACGGCCTCTTCCAGTTCGTGTGCAACGATCGACACCATGCCGTCAGCTCCTGCGTTGCCGTTCGGTCCGGTTGATTGAGCGGCGCACGACGTTATGCAGCGAGCGGCATTCCCGACGAACGAGTACTTGATGTCGCTGCCGCTAATTGTGCCGTGCGTGTGCCAGCCGCAATACTGAGTGCAGAAGCCCGAGCTCTCGGTCACGTCAGCCGAAGTTAACACGAAGTAGATCGCATTCGTGTCTTTCGGAAGACGGCCGCTGCTTATGGCACTCGATACGACTGCCTGCACCGCCGAATCCGACAAGCTTGTTCCATGCGAGTAGTTATCGGTAGTGCTGCCCCTGTACGCCACCGAGTTGGTGACATGGACGTTCGAGCCGTTGTAGTACGTCGTGTTGATGTTGAAGTACGGAGATCCGCCGATGCTGTTTGCGAAGTCAGTAAGGATCGTCGTTGCGGTGTTCCCGCTCCAGTTCCCGTACCAAATGTAATACATCCCCGTGGTTCCGAGCACCACGGGGCCGCCGTGATAGTTAATCCCATTCCCGGGCGCGAGGGGCGCCGGTGCATCGGGTGCATCGTGGGCTAGAATGTTCAAGTCTACATCGTGGTCGGTCGATACCCTGTGAACACTCTTGGTCAATTTCACTTCCAGGTCGTTATCGCCCTTGGCCTGGTCTTGTTGAGCGCGCGCACCGCTGCGCAATCCGCAGATCACAAACAGCAGCGCAAGTACCAGCACTAAGCAAAGTCTCTTGTTCATTAGATTCTCCTTTAGGGTTTGGATTTTCCTCGGACGTACTCAAACGTGTAATCAATCAAACCTCCTGCTTCGTGAACCTGAACTGTACTGCTCTATCAGGCCTTTAGAAAATCAACCTGCCATTCTCGTATGTGAGGCGGAGAGGTGCTTCCCATCCTTAACTTTTCCCTGAGCGGGAATATGGAACATCTGATGAGAAAGCGGCTTAAATTACCAGACCGCCGGATGGCTGTCAACAGGTGAGTTACCGCGTCGGGCCGCTGGCGCTCGACTCTCTTGATGATTCCCGGGTGGCTCGCCTGATTCGCAAGTCCCACCAGACACGCACTACGTCTTTGATTGACTCGGCCACCGCGCCGCGGCTCGCGCCTCGCGCGCGGACGCTCGGCTTCTGAGAACGGGGAACGCGATAATATAGCCGCTCGAAGGTTGCGTGAATCCCCAGATTCCGGGGGTTGTTCAGCACTCGGATGTTCGGGAGACGGCTCGCGGTCTGTTCGATGATTCGGCCGGTTCGATCGACGGAACCGTCATTGCAGA
>JADGNW010000269.1 GCA_017883315.1 Blastocatellia bacterium
CATCGGCTGCGAGTGCTGCGCTCGACTTGCAAGCGACTCGGCATCACTTCAATAGATTCGATCGCGGTGGATGCTACGCAGCCGCTGCCTTTCATCGAGAGCGCGCGCACATTTGATCGCGTTCTGCTCGATGCGCCGTGCTCTGGCACCGGAACTCTGCGAAGCAACCCCGAAATAAAGTGGCGGCTTTCAGTCGAGGATCTAACGCGACTCGCCGAGCTTCAATTGAGTCTGCTCGCGCGCGCCGCAGCCGCCGTTGCGCAAGCGGGAAGACTGGTGTATTCCACTTGTTCGATTGAGCGCGAAGAAAACGAAGACGTTGTAAGTCGCTTCCTCGCTGGCAACGCCGCGTTCAAAGCGGTCAGGCCAAATGCTCGCGCTGACTTGATAACGACCGAAGGATTCGTCCGCACCTTTCCGCACCGCCACGGCTCCGATGGTTTCTTTGTGGCGGTGTTGGAAAGAATGTAAGGAAAGTCTGATGATGCGAAGCGCGATATTGAGTTTCTTTCTCTGGCTGGTTGTCACCGTGCCAGTCAGTCAGGTGTCTTCTCAGGGCAACGGTGCCGGGTCGCGCGCGCCGGCTATGAGGCCAACTCAAGTAGTTCTTCTCGGCACCGGCACTCCCAACGCGGACCCGGATCGCTCAGGCCCGTCAGTGGCGATTGTAGTCAACGATACACCTTATCTCATCGACTTCGGCCCGGGCGTTGTTAGACGAGCGGCAGCCGCTTTTCGAAATGGCATCAAAGGGCTGGAAGTGAAGAAGCTCAACCGGGCGTTTGTCACTCATCTTCATTCGGATCACACCGCTGGTTATGCTGATCTCATTCTCACGCCGTGGGTGTTGGAGAGAACGGACCCGCTCGAGGTGTTTGGCCCGAAGGGAATCAAAGCGATGACCGAACACCTGCTCGAAGCCTATCGCGAGGACATCGATATGAGACTCAACGGCGGCGAGCCCTCCAACAAGACCGGCTACAAAGTCATCGCGCACGAGATCAAGCCGGGCGTCGTGTACAAAGATGCGAACGTCACCGTGAAGGCTTTCCTGGTCGATCACGGCTCGTGGCCCGAGGCTTATGGCTTTCGATTTGAAACCGCCGACCGTACTATCGTCGTCTCTGGCGACTCTCGGCCGAGCCCTTCTGTGATTGAAAACTGCAACGGCTGCGACGTGCTGATTCACGAAGTATATTCTCAGGCCGGCTTCGCCACTCGTCCTGAGGCGTGGCAGAAATATCACTCGCGGTATCACACGTCATCACGCGAACTCGCGCAGATTGCTATGAAAGCGCGGCCGGGCTTGCTCATTCTCTACCATCAGCTTTTCTGGGGCGTCAGCGAGGAAGATCTGTTGAAAGAGGTTCGCGCCGGTTACTCAGGCAAGGTCGTGTCGGGCCACGATCTGGATGTCTACTAGTGGCCTGCAGGGGCGGTCCTCCGTGGCCGCCCCTCTCTGCCATTTATGATTTCACCGCGCGAGAAGGCGCGGCCACGGAGGACCGCCCCTACACGACTGGCTGTTACGCGCCAGCGTCGAGGCGAGCGTGAGAGAATCTACTCAAGACCTAACGATCGAAGATGTGAAGCGCGCGCAAGAGCGAATAGCCTCGACTGCCCGTCGCACGCCGCTCGAGCGCTCGCGCTGGTTATCCGAACAACACAATCGAGACGTGTTCCTCAAGCTCGAATGTTTTCAGGTGACCGGCTCGTTCAAGCTTCGCGGCGCGATGTCGAAGCTCTCGGCGCTCACTGAAGACCAAAGATCGCGCGGTGTGCTGACTGTTTCCGCGGGCAATCACGGACTCGCGGTCGCGCACTGCTGTGAAGCGCTCGGACTTCACGCAACGATAGTCGTTCCGGAATCAGCGTCGCGCGCGAAGGTCGAAGCCATCCGCCGTTTTGCGGTGACGTTGATTGAACGTGGCGCGGATTACGATGCGGCCGAGCGCGCGGCGCGAGAGATGGAACGCGAAAGCGGCGCGACTTTCGTCTCGCCTTACAACGACCGCGAAGTCATCGCCGGCCAGGGCACCATCGCGCTTGAGCTGTTAGAAGACGAGCCAGACTTGGAAGCGATCATTGTTCCAGTGGGAGGCGGAGGGTTGATCGCGGGAGTAGCACTCGCCGCAAAGGCATTGAATCCTCGAATCAAAGTCTACGGCGTCGAGCCGCTGACCTCACCGACCATGACCGCGGCGCTCGAAGCAGGCCGCATCATCGAGATCAAAGAGGAATCGACCATCGCCGACGGCTGCGCGGGAAACATCGAGCCCGGCTCGATCACTTTTCCGATTGTTCAGCAATTCGTTGACGATATTTTCCTGGTGAGCGAAGAGTCAATCAGAAAGGCGATTGTGAGCGTCGCGCGCGATGAGCACTTGATCATCGAGGGCGCCGCGGCCTTGAGCATCGCAGCGCTTGGAAACGCGCGATTGGAGTCAACGAATGTTGTTTCTATGGTCAGCGGCAGGAACATAAGCTTCGATACGTTTGCCGAGGTGATTTCACGCCATAGCGAATAGGCAAGAGACAGACTCTTTGGCAGGCATTGCGAGTCTCTGCGTTCTTTGCGCGAAATCGGCCGTTGCGCGCAGAGCCCGCTAAGACTCGCAAAAGCGCAAACGAACTTTACAGCTTCTCTTCCTTCGCAAGGATCTCTTTCATGATTTCCGAAGAGCCGGCGCCGATCGTGCTCAATCGCGCGTCTCGCCAGAAGCGGCTGATCGGATAGTCGGTCGTGTAACCGAACCCTCCAAAGATCTGCATGCAATCGTAAGTCACTTTCTGCGACAACTCGCTTGTGAACAGCTTCGCCATCGTGATTTCGCGCACAGCTCGTTCGCCTCGGTTGATTAAATCGAGCGCGCGATACGAAAGCCACTTCCCGGCCTCGATGCTTGTCTTGTGCTCGGCAAAACGATGCTTCCATACTTGAAACTCACCGATCGGTCTTCCGAAGGCCATTCGCTCTTTGCCATAAGCAACCGCATACTCAATCGCGCGCTCCATCATCGAGACGTTCGCGATCGCCGACGCCAACCGCTCGCCTTGAAAGTTGTGCATCGTGTAGTAGAAGCCTTTGCCGATTTCGCCCAGAACATACCGCTTCGGAATCCGGCAGTTGTCGAAAAACAACTCCGCAGTGTCCGAGGAAAGATTCCCGACCTTCTTCAACTTCTTGCCGACCGCGAAGCCCTTCGTGTCTGTAGGAAACAACACCATCGACACGCCTTTGTAGCGATCTTCTCCAGTGCGCACAGCAAGGATCATGAAATCCGAGCGAGTGCCGTTGGTGATCCAAAGCTTCTGTCCCGAGATCACCAGATCGTCTCCGTCGCTTCGAGCGCGAGTGGTCAAAGCCGCAACGTCAGACCCGCCGCCCGGCTCGCTGATGCCAAGCGCGGCGATGCGATCGCCTGCGATAGCCGGCCTCAAGAACTCTTCCTTTTGTTCATCGGTTCCGAGCTCATCGAGCACCGGCAGCGTGATGTCAGATTGAACGAACATTGCCATCGACACGCCGCCGTTGTTCGAGTACGAGAAGCCTTCGAGATAAGCCGCGGTGTACCACCAATCCAACCCGCTGCCGCCGTACTTTGG
>JADGNW010000270.1 GCA_017883315.1 Blastocatellia bacterium
CCTTCGAGGAACTTTACCCATTCAGGATGTGAAGCAGCCTCTGCTAACAGCTTGGGACTAAACGCCAGGTTCTTCAGCGCGCTAAGCCCACCACCGCCCTGACCTCCCATGCCGAAGTAGCCGAGCCCTTTCGCGACGCAAATGTCGAGGTTCTGCTTGTCGCCCATCAGCCAATGCTCGCACGTGTAGCCGGCGATCGTTTCCTGCTTGCCCGTGTCAGTGAGCCTGGGGAACTTGCCTTCCTCTTGATCAGGTTTCTTCAATCCCTTTGCTGCTTCGTTCATTTCTTCGGCTGCTTGCTTCATGTCGATCGTCATGTACATCTTTCTTGTAGGCATGAGCGTTGTCATCTTCGCATCTTCCAGGTCCCACAGCATCACCGCCTGGCCTTCGGGATTGTCCGGCGCTTTCACCTCGATGCGCGCGTGCCGGCTTTTGAGGAAGTAAGTCATCTCCGCGCCCTTTTGGCTCTCGCCTTCCATCTTCATCGTGATCAGTCCTTCAAAGTCGCCTCCGCCAGATGACGCTGCCGAAGGACTTCCGGCACTGGAATCGTGCGATGAGTGGCTGCCGTGATTGCAGGCTGCAAGCAAGAATGCCGTGAACAGTAGTGTGACCAATGAAAGTGAGTTGAATATCTTGGTGCTCGTTCGTCGTAACATTGAAACGCTCCTCTCGAGTTAGATAGAAAAGGTCTAGTGAGGACTGGTCGGAAGAACCGACTAGCGAAGCTTATGCCTGGCGGGTCGATGTGAACAAGCTGTTTAGCGCAGCGCGACGAAGGAGTTGCACGTGTTGCAACGCTTCGGAAATCTACTATAGAATTTGCCGCGTCATTCAATACGGAGGAACACATGAAGATCGGCCTACTCGTCGGGCGTGAAGGAACTTTTCCTCAAGCTCTGATTAGCGAGATCGACAAACGGAGCGCCGGAGTTACCGCTGAGTACATAAAGCTCGGCGGAGTGCGGATGGCCGAGCCTTGCCCGTACGATGTGATCATCGATCGAATCTCGCACGAGGTGCCGTTCTATCGAGCTTATCTCAAGAGCGCCGTGCTTGCGGGTGCCAAGGTAATCAACAATCCGTTCTGGTGGAACGCGGACGATAAGTTCTTCAACTATTCGCTCGCCACTTATATGGGCATCGCCGTGCCGAAGACGATTCTCCTGCCGCAAAAGGCGTACAAAGAAGGCGTCGTCGGCGAGTCGCTCCGCAACCTCGAGTATCCGCTTGACTGGGATGGAATCATCGAACATGTAGGTCTACCGGCGTTCATCAAGCCGTTCGACGGGGGCGGCTGGCGCGGGGTGTCTCGGGTGAACACGCGCGAAGAGCTGATGGAAAAGTATGATGCCAGCGGGACCGATTGCATGGTCTTGCAGGAATTCGTTCCGTTCACTCACTACGTCAGGTCTTATTGCATCGGCAAGAAGGACGTGTGCCCGATGCCTTACGATCCGATCTTTCAGCGCTATCTTGTCGTCGACAACTACCTCGATCCCGAGATGGATGCGCGAGTTCGGCGCGAGACGATTCAGATCAACGAAGCGCTGGGTTACGACATCAACACGGTCGAGTTTGCGATTGCGGGCGGCGTGCCTTACGCGATCGACTACATGAATCCGGCGCCGGATGCGGACTGGTGGTCGGTAGGGTCGGTCTACTTCAAATGGATGGTCGAGAAAGTTGCCGACCTTGCGATCGAAACCGCGCTGCACGGAGAGCCGACGATCGCGAGCCACCGCTGGAACGAGTTACTGAATCACGAGATTAAACGGCCGAGCGTCAGCAAGCCGGCCGGAGCAGATTAACGGAATGAAGGTTCAGAGTTCCGGGTTCCGAGTTCAGGGTTCAGAGTTAGGGGTTGCTGATGGTTCAATCAAATCGTGACCACTAAACCGCGAACCCTCAACCCTGAACTCTGAACCCGGAACTCTGAACCCTAAACCCGAAACTAATGCCGATGACAAGTCAAGCTGCCCACGATTACAACTCACTGATCGAACGCAAGCCCGCGCTGCTCGAGGAGTCGCGAGCTTTTCTCGAACAGCGATTGAATGAGGTGCGTTTCGTGTTCGGCGGCCGGATGCTCTCTCCCTATCTCCGTCCTCATTTCGTCACTCGCCGTGAATGGCAGCAAATGACGAAGACGTGTGAGACCGTTTGGAGCGCGATCGAAAAGGTAGGCCGCATAGCCCCTACCGACAAAGTGATGCTCGAGCAAATAGGCTTGACGGCAGGCGAGCGCGAACTCGTGGCGGTTGATCCGGGCTACGAAAATGTTTCAGTTACATCGCGGCTCGATTCCTTTCTGACTGATGAAACTTATCAATTCGTCGAGTTGAACGCCGAATGCCCGGCGGGCATCGCTTATCAGGACGTCGCGGCAGAGATTTTTTGCGGGTTGCCGCTGATGCGCGAGTTCACGCAGCAGCACAGAGTCACGCCGATGTATTGTCGGCAAAATATGCTTGATGCTCTCCTCACGATCTACGAGCGCGTTCGCGGCCGGGGAGAGAAGCCGCAGATTGGGATCGTTGACTACAAAGGCTTGCCGACGCAGCGGGAGTTCGAGTTGTTCAAAGAGTTTTTTGAAAGCCACGGTTATTTGGCGACGATCGCGGACCCTCGAGACCTTGAAATGCGGGAAGGGAAGTTGTACTACGACGACTTCAGAATCGACTTGGTCTACAGGCGAGTGCTGACAACTGAACTGCTCGAGAAGATCGATGAATGCAGCGCATTCGTCGAAGCTTACAAGACGGGCGCCGCGGTGTTTGTGAACTCGTTTCGGACCAAGTACGTTCACAAGAAGATGCTGTTTGGAGTGCTGACCGACAAGCGGCATCAGCACTACTTCTCGGGCGCCGAGCAAGAAGCGATTCGGCGGTCAGTGCCGTGGACTCGCAGGATCGAAGAGGCGAAGACGACTTACAAAGACGAGGAAATTGATTTGCTCGAATTCGTGCGCTCAAACCGCGACCGGCTTGTCTTGAAGCCGAACGACGACTACGGCGGACACGGAATATTCATCGGCTGGGAATCGGACGCGGGCGCTTGGGATGAAGCGATCGAAAAGGCTCTGGCAGGCGACTACGCTGCTCAAGAGCGCGTGACGACTTCTCGTGAAGTGTTTCCATTCGTAGACGAAACCGGTGTGCATATGATAGACCAACTGCTCGATCTCGACCCGCTTTTGTTTTTTGGGAGAGTTGCGGGCGCGTTCACGCGGCTGTCATCATCTTCGCTCGCGAATGTGACTTCCGGGGCTGGCATGGTCCCGACTATGATTGTTGAGTAAGATTCGCAATTCGAAATTCGCAATTCGAGATTCCTCTTATGCCTGACTTCACGATTGGAATCGAAGAAGAGTTTCAGATCATCGACCCGGTCACGCGCGAGCTGCGCTCGCACATAACCGAGATGATGGATGAGGGGCGCATGCTCCTGGGTGAGCAGGTGAAGCCTGAAATGCATCAGTCGATGATTGAAGTCGGCACCGGCATCTGCGCCAACGTTCAAGAGGCGCGCGCAGATGTAATCAAGCTTCGCCGCACGGTCTCCACTCTTGCCCAGAGCAAGGGGCTTCGCATAGCCGCTGCGTCGACTCATCCATTCTCAAGCTGGAAAGACCAGAAGATCACTCCGCACGAACACTACGAGGCGCTAATAAGTGAAATGCAAGTGCTCGCCGAGTCGCTGTTGATCTTCGGGATGCACGTGCACGTCGGCATCGCAGACCGCGAAGCGCAGATACATCTGATGAACGCCGCGCGGTATTTCTTGCCGCACCTGTTGGCGCTTTCAACAAGCTCGCCATTTTGGATGGGGACCCAGACGGGACTGAAGAGCTATCGATCGGAGATCTTCAAGAAGTTCCCGCGAACCGACATTCCTGACTATTTCGGCTCTTATTCTGAGTTCAGTAACTACGTCGATCTTCTGCTCAAGACTGGCTGCATAGACAAGCCAAAAAAGATTTGGTGGGACGTGCGTCCTCACCCTCATTTCCCAACTCTGGAGTTTCGCATCTGCGACATCCCCTCGCGCGTCGATGAAGTCATCGCGATAGCGGCGCTAATTCAGGCGTTAGTCGCGAAGCTCTCAAAGCTCTATCGGAAGAACATGGGCTTTCGTCTGTATCGCCGCGCGCTTATTCAAGAGAACAAGTGGCGGGCCGTGCGATGGGGACTGGATGGCAAGCTGATTGACTTCGGCAAGCAGACCGAAGTTCCGGTGCGCGATTTGATTCTCGAGCTGCTCGAGTTTGTTGACGACGTGGTTGACGAATTGGGAAGCCGTAAGGAGCTTGAATACATCCACACGATTCTCGAATGCGGGACCAGCGCCGACCGCCAACTAAAGACCTTCTATGAAAGAGGCGATCTTCATGCAGTAGTTGATCAGCTTATCGCTGAGACGATGGAAGGCGTCGAGTGAATTAACAACCCCGTTTGATCTTTCTGGCCAGAATACTTACAAATTGCCCTCTTTTAAGCTCGCTAACCTTACAATCGGGTTGTCGTTCGAAAAAACGCTGCAACTTTTGGTTGGGGCTCGGAATCCTATAGAATGATTTTTGCGACACTTGCTAATCAGATGCATTCGGGAGGACCAATAATGTCAGCAGTAAGAAATCTAATCGCCAGAACGAGCGTGATCGTTCTGGCGTCGGCGCTTGTGTTACCGATCAATGTTTTGAGCCAGGTTGTGACCCAAACCAGGGTTGTCGCTCCCAACAATCCATACAGCCCTGATAAAGACATCCAGGTAGGCCAGCAAGCGGCGCGCGAGGTCGAGCGGCAGATGCCGCTTCTTCAGGATGGCCAGGTTGGGGCTTACATCGAAAACATCGGGCAACGGCTCGTTGAGGCGATTCCCGTTGAATTTCAGCACCCGCAGTTTCGATACTCCTTCAAAGTAATCAATGTGCGCGACCTTAATGCGTTCGCGCTACCGGGCGGCTTCACTTTTGTGAATCGCGGCCTGATTCAAGCTGCGCATAACGAAGGCGAACTGGTTGGCGCGATGGCGCATGAGATCAGTCACGTTGCGCTGCGCCACGGAACGGCTCAAGCCGCGAAGGCTCGAAAGTATGAAGCCGGGATGATAGCGGGCCAAATCCTCGGCGCAGTTCTCGGCGGCTACGGGGGCGCGGCTGTTGCCCAGGGAAGCCAGTTGGGAATCGGAGCGTCGTTCCTCAAATTTAGCCGCGATTATGAGAAGCAGGCGGACATCCTCGGCTCTCACATAATGGCGAATGCGGGATACGACGCGCACGACCTTGCGAATATGTTTCGGACGCTTGAACAACAAGCTGGGAGCGCAGGTCCTCAGTGGATGAGCGATCATCCCAATCCGGGTAACCGATTCGAGTACATAAACCGCGAAGCTGACGCGCTGCACGTTAACAATCCGATTCATACCACCGACGATTTCACGCGCGTCCAGGCGATCTTGCGTGATATGACTCGCGCTCCGTCGATGGCGGAAGTCGCGCGCGGCAGCCAGCGTGATCCTCAACAGGGTGGCGGGCGTTATCCGCAAGGTGGTCAGCGCTACCCTGATCCGAATGGCCAGCGTTATCCTGATCAAACCGGGCAACGCTATCCTGATCAAACCGGCCAGCGCTATCCTGATCAGAACGGCCAGCGCTCTCCTGATCAAACCGGCCAGCGCTCTCCTGATCAAACCGGCCAGCGCTATCCCGATCAGAACGGCCAGCGCTCTCCTCAACAACGGGGCCGACAAAGCCAGGTCGAGTCTCCTTCATCGAGGTTTCGCACTTACAACGGAAGCAATTTCCGAATTCAGGTTCCCGACAACTGGCGTGAGTTGCCAAGCGGCGACGCTGTGACGTTTGCGCCCGAAGGTGGGTATCGCGAAAACCAGGGTCAGTACCTGTTCACCCACGGAATTCAGGTCGGAGCTATACGGACCTCAAGCAGAAACTTGAGAGACGCAACCGACGAGTTGATCAACGGGCTGACGCAGGATAATCAGGATTTGCGTAGGAATGGCGGTGACCAGCGCGAGACACTCGGCAGACGTGAAGGCCTTTCGGTGTCGTTGAACAACATCTCGGAGATCACGCGCAAACCAGAGAATGTAACGATCTATACCGCGATGCTCAAAAACGGCGACCTGTTCTACATGGTAGCCGTCGCGCCCCAGGATGAGTTCCAGAATTATCAGAGTACCTTTCTAGGAATACTGGGCACGATTGATCTCAACGACTAAAGAAGCCGCCCGAAAAAGCAGGCGGCTTCGCAGGGTGGCGCAGACTTCAGTCTGGGTGTCCGCGAATATCTGACGATTCGCGAGACAGACTAAAGTCCGCGCCACTTCTATTTCTTAGGAAGCGGCGGTTCGGAAATTCGGCAGTCGACCGTAAGCGACTTCAGGAACTCCAACAGGTCGCGCCTCTGTTCAGGCGTAATGGTTCGCTTCTCGATATTCTTCTTGTCCAGGTATTGATTCGGCTTGCCACCGCCAAGCATCAAGTCTACAGCGTCTTCCAATGTAGCAACGCTTCCATCGTGGAAGTAGGGAGCCGACTTGGCGATGTCTCGCAGCGTCGGCGTCTTGAATGCGCCAGTGTCTTCGTCTTTCTTTGTGGCGCTGAAGCGGCCCTTGTCGGGCTCGGCCGCATCCATCCCGATTCCGACGTTATGAAACTGCTGATCGGTAAGCAACACACCATCGTGGCAGTTGTTGCACTTCGCTTCTTTGAAGACATCCCAGCCGCGTTTGGCGGAGTCGGATGCGGCGGATTGATCTCCAGCTTGCCATCGGTCCCAGGCGGTCTCGCCGCTGATGATCGTGCGTTCAAAGGCCGATAAGGCTTGCATGATGTTTTCTGCAGTAGCTTCACCGCCGAACACTTTTTGAAACTGGGAACGATAGCCCTGGAGGCCATTGATCTTTGCGAGTATATCGGCTTCGTGGTCCTTCGCTCCCATGTTGCCAAGCTGCCAGGCCGCCATCGCTTGCTTTTCGAGCGACGGACTGCGGCCATCCCAATAGAACATCTTGTGGTAGCCGATATTCCAAAGCGTCGGGCTGCTGCGAGGCAGTTGCTTGTTAAAAGCGCCGATTGCTTTCGGCAACCCGTCGGTCAAACCGTGCTCGCATACGTGGCAGGAATAGCACGAGCGTGACTCATCACCACTCAGCCGTTTGTCGAAGAATAACTGTCTGCCGAGTGCGGCTTTATCAGGCGTGGTCGGATTGTCCGCCGGAACTTCCATCGCTTCATAACGAGCAAGCGGCTGAGGCAGCGGCAGTATCTCAGGCTTAAAGTCGGCCGTCTCCTTCTTCTCACACGCTAAAACCGAAGCTGTGACCAGGAGTACTATCGCCGCCACGATCTTCCTCGTTTCAATTCTTGATCTCATATGGAATTCCTCCGTTCATTTCGAATCGACCGCCCGAACGATGCGGTGAAGATTGCAAGCTAGCAGTTGAGCTGACCAGACGAGCCGTAAGGCAAAACCGGAATGCCGAGGTGAGGCCCCGGATTGTTAAGCGCTGTACGCAACGCAAGCACGAGCGCCGGACGAGTTTCTTCCGGAGTGAGGATCGCATCTACGAACCCGCGCGCCGCTGCGAACCGAGCGTCCAGCTCGCGCTCGTATCTTTCACGGACCTGCTCCATTTCAGCTCGCATTGTTTCGTCGGGCTTGATGCCTTTGCGTTCGAGCTTCTCGAGCTCCGAGCTGAAAAGCGCCATGACCGCAGACTCGCCTTCCATCACGCCCATCCTGCCCGTGGGCCACGTGAATATGAAATCCGGATCGAAGCCCTGGCCCGCCATCGCATAATACCCGGCGCCCGATGCGTGATTGATCGTGAGCACAAGCTTCGGAACAGTGGCGGTGGCCATCGCTTCGACGAAGCGCGCGCCGGCTCGGATGATGCCCGAGTGCTCAGCTTCGGTCCCGACCATAAATCCCGATACGTCTTGTAAGAAGAGAAGCGGCGTTTCGTGGCGGTTGCAGGTCTCAATGAAGTAGGCGACCTTCTCCGCGGAGTCGGTGTAGATAATGCCGCCGAATTTTGGAGCTTGCCCGGCTGGCCCGCGTACCAATCCCCGTTGGTTGGCGATTACTCCGACCGGTATGCCTTCGATATGCGCGAAACCAGTTATCATCTCCTTCGCGTAGTCCGCCTGGAACTCATCGAGCTCTCCCCGGTCAAGCAGGCAATCAAGCACGTCTCGCATGTCATAAGGCAGGCGATGGTCGGCCGGCACGATGTCGTAGAGATCGGCAACCGGTCGTCGCCCAGAAGAAGGGTCCTTGATCTGCACTCGGAGCGGTTGCGGGGGTGCAAGCTCCGTTACAAACTCGCGCAGCTTCATTATGCACTCTTCATCGTTCTTGGCGCGGAAATGCGCCACGCCTGAAATCTCGTTATGCGTGCGCGCGCCGCCGAGAGTTTCGCTGTCGACGATTTGACCGACCGCGCCTTTTACGAGGTTCGGTCCGCCGAGTCCCATGAAGGAAGTGCCTTCAACCATGACGATGAAATCAGAGAGAGCTGGCAGATACGCGCCGCCAGCAACGCACTGACCCATCACCGCGGCAAGCTGAGGCACCCTGAGATAGCGTCGCATAACCGAGTTGTAGAAAAAAATCCTGCCGCCGCCGTATTGGCCGGGAAAGACTCCGCTCTGATATGGAAGATTGACTCCGGCCGAATCGACCAAGTAGACAATCGGCGCACGACAGCGCATCGCGATTTCCTGAGCGCGAAGAATCTTGCGCACAGTCTCGGGCCACCACGAACCCGCCTTCACGGTCGCATCGTTTGCGACGACTACTGCTTCACGACCGGCGATGCGGCCAATGCCGGTCACGACTCCGGCCGCCGGTGCATTGCCATTGTAGAGGTCGTGCGCTACCAGCAAGCCGATCTCCTGGAAGTAAGAGTCTTGATCGAAGAGCAGGTGAATCCGCTCGCGCGCGGTGAGCTTACCCTTGCTGTGCTCTCGGGCGATGCGTTCGGCTCCGCCACCCTGACGAAGACGCTCTTCCAGAGATTCTAACTCGCTGACCAGTCTCTCAAAATGTTCGCGGTTTGCTGTGGCGATCGCAGTTTCCATATAAGGAAGAATTGCTTGATGAGAATGAAGAATAACAACGCTTAGTGGGAGTGACAAGCTAGCAGTGCGACAGATCGCACCGAGGAACCTAGTCCAGCTTGTTGCGCGGCCGCGCATGCTTCTGGAATAATCACACTGGTCGCGGTGTGCAACTCAGTCGTGGCAATAAAATTTACTCAAAATGATCGTTCGGTTTTGGCTCTTATCCCGCCCGTAGCGTTGAGACTTGCGCCGGCAATTGTCGCGCTGGCTTTAGTCGTCATCAGTGGATTCGCCCAATCCGGGAAGGGGACGAGCGCAGGCCGCCGGAGTGTCACGCTCAATGTGATTGCGCGAGGGCCGGAAGGACGCCAGGTTACAAAGGAAGATTTTGATTTGTACGACAGCGGCACGCCGCAAGAGATAGAAAGCTTCAGCCGTCTGGACAGCGGTTCGCGGCTCGTGTTGCTCGTAGACAACAGCGCGAACCTGAAGGCCGAGGGATCGGCTCTGCAAAAAGCGATGGAAGCGATCATCAACGAGCTTTATCAAGACGACCAAATGATGGTGGTGTGCTACAACGAGTCCGCCGAGATAATCGAAGATATGACCCCCGATCTTGCTAAGCTGCAAACAGCACCCGCGAAACTGACTCGCAAGGGTTTTCCAAGCTTGTTCGATGCGCTCGTTGCGGTGGCCGACTCGCTTTCAGGGCAGGCAAACACCGGCGTTGAAAAGCGCGCGATTGTCTTGATCAGCGACGGCTACGACAGTGAGAGCAAAACCAAATTTGATGACGCGCTGCGATCGCTTCAAGAGGGAAACATCGTGTTGTACGCGATACAGACTCCCGACCGTACGCGTGGCGCTTTGCTTCGAGATAAGCCGAAGCCGCCTGCCGCGCTTGAACACTTGACCGTTGGAACAGGCGGCGCCATCTACCCCTTTGAGAAGTTCGCTGAAGCAGCAAAGATCATTGCCGATGATCTGCGGAAGAACTGGTACAGGCTCGTGTACACGCCTTCCGGCATAAGCACTCTGAACATGCGCCGACTGTTGTTGATGGCTCACAGCAAGGACATCGAGCTTCGAACCAAAGGCTCTCATCCCTCGAAATATCATAATCCGTATTAGGCGCGGCCTCCGCCCTGAGGCTCTTTAACAACTCTCAACGCAAAAGAAAAAGGCACCGGAATCATCCGGTGCCTCTTGGCCCCTCAGGTTGTATCTTGCGAGCATCGTTGGTAGGTGATGCTCATAAGTATGTCCCCGAGAAGAGCAATGGTCGTGCCGCAAGTGACCAGTCCTCGTGAGTTTGTAGTTAACTGTTCAATTCACTAGCGCAATCTCATCGCTGGATCAGAACCCCTCGCAATCGAATAAGGCGTGGTCGTGGGACATGAATGCCGTCTCAATGTGAAAAGGTGGCGCAATTGGTTATCTCACGGGAACAAACTGCGGCATCTTCTTTTCAACTGGACGCGCCGCTGCGTTTCTGTGAGAGATTGCCAGCAGAATTCCGAGCATTGCAAAGGAGGTTATCAAAGACCAGCCACCGTGACTTACAAAGGGAAGTGTGATGCCGGTCATCGGAAGCACTCGGAGCACGCCGCCCATGTTGACGATTGCCTGAAACCCTGTGAATGCGGTTAGGCCCGCTGCGAGCAGCTTAGTGAACATGTCCGTAGCAGCGATGCTGATTGTTGTTCCCGCGAAGACTAATGCGCATAACGCGATCAGTATGGCCAGGCTTCCTGCCAGTCCGGTCTCTTCCGCAAGCGCTGCGTAAATGAAATCTGAATCGGATATCGGGACGGTTTCCGGAAACCCCAATCCTAATCCGCGACCGATTGTTCCGCCCGCGTTGATGCCAAAAAGTCCCTGCGACTCCTGCAACACCTTGTCGGCCCAGGCCTCGTTGTTTCTCTGTCTCGCCTCCTGCGGGTTGTTTGGATCAAGCGTAAGTTTTTTCACCTGGAGATATCGCTCCAGATCGCGTTTCCACCACCAGGTGTCGGGTGGCGGTGCTTCCCAGGTGTGTACCCATTGATAGAATCGAAAGTACACTCGACCGGGAACGCCGAAGCCGGTCGTGACCTGCGACGCGCCGAAGAACACGCCAAACAAAAGGGCTACCAGCGCGACCGCGTAAACCAGTTGCGCCTTTCGGCGCACGGCTACAACGTAGAGCATCACATACACGCCGAAGAAAACCAGCATCTGACCAAAGTCAGATAGCTCGAAGAACGGTAGCACCGGCATGGCTGCAATAACGACGAAGGGGAAGAAGTAGCGCGCAGGCGGCAAGCCCCAACGTGTCCTCCGCAGGTGCCGATACGTGTCGGCGAGCATCCCCGCGAAGCTTAGAAGGAAGAGGATTTTCACGCCCTCCCACGGCGTCGTTTGTCCGAGGAACTTTCCCTCGCGGCTTATCAACACGATAATCGCAAAGGGAATCAAGGTCGCAAGTCCCAAGATCATTGCGTGCTTCTGAAACCACAGCAGCGTCTTGTCGCTCTTGAAGAGCCAAAAGCAGATCCCCATCATAAAAAGTCCGGCGATAGGGATGTATGTGTTTACCGAGGTAAGAATGTCCTTCAGCGTATATTCGTACACCGGCGGCTTTTCAATCCCTTGCGTCTTCGGGACACCGGTGCTGGAGCCGAACATGAAAGTTTTCTTCTCGTCGTCGTAGCCGGTTTCCACATTGAGCAGCCTGACCGTTTGCGCTTTCGCTTCTCGAGCCTTGGCGCGCGCGCCGCCGCGCGCTCCGTACTCGGGGTCCGAGAAGAGCCTGAACTGCATCAACTGTCCGACCGCGAAAAGAAAGATCGCCGCAGTCAGCACTATCATCTCGCCTCGGTAGCGTTGCCGGCGAGTCAGCCAGAAAAATGCCGCAAGCACCGGGACGAGCAACGCAAGATCGCGCGCAGCTACGATCTTGCTTGGCGCGTAGCCTCGAATCTCTCCGGACCAGAGCACCGCCGCGTACCCGACCAGCGCCGCGCCGAAGATCACGATCAACATCAATAAATGAAGCGACGGGCTCGTCCGCGTAAACCGTAGCCCAGACCGTAGCCCAAACCGTAGCTTAGTTGCTTCCATTTCCTGTTCCTTAACGTCGCGGCTGTGATCTCGCGCTCGGCTGCGCTGGGCTGGTGATCTTTAGATAATCCAAGGCAGCAGCTTTCATGACCAGTTTCGCGGCGATCGGCGCTGCGGCCTTCGCGCCTTGTCCTCCGTTTTCTACCATGACCGCAAACACGATCTGAGGATTGTCGGCGGGCGCGAATCCCACGAACCACGAGTCAGTCGAGCCTTCAGTTTTGTAATGCTTGTGTCCATCCTTGTCCACGTAGTCAACCACCGGATTGCCTTGCCGATCGTAGACATAAACGTCGCGATCGGCTGTGCCGGTTTTTCCGCCCGTCGCGATTCGGCCCGCGAGAGGCGCGAACGCTCCTGCTGCTGTTCCGCTTTCGACGACCGAACGCATCATCGCTCTTAGCTGCGCGGCGGATTGAGAAGAAATGAACGGACCAATAACTCTTCTGGGCGCACCCAACTCGAAGGTTGGCGCTACGAATGAGCCGTCCGAACTCGCTGCTGCTGCCGAGATCAACGCCATCGACATTACCGTCAAGTCATCGTAGCCTTGTCCGAAGCTCTGCAGCGCCACATCGTACTTGCTCGCTTTGCTTGAGAGATTCATCCTTGGCTCAGGCGGCGCAAAAACGTAATCGAACTGATCCTTCTCGCCGTGCGTCACCTGCCACAGATCGAGCCAGCGCGCGGTCTTATCATCGGGTGAGACAGCAAAGTGAAGCCTCTTAGCGTAGTTTGCCAATCGCTCTTTACCTATCTTCAATCCCAACTGTGCGAAGTATTGATTACACGAAAGCCGAAACGCATCGTGTAGTCCAATCGTCCCATGAACCTCGCCGCCGAAATCTCTGATCGCGCGATTGGAGCCCTCGGGCGTAAACCCTTCGCCGCGACACGTGAACCTTTCGCCGGTTATTCCGAGATCAATTGCCGCTGCCGCAACGAAAGTTTTGAATGTCGATCCGGGCCGATAGTAGAAGGCTGCGCCGCCCGTCACCAGAGTGCCAAGCGCGCGATTGACAAGCGGGCTGAGCGGTTGAGTGGTGAAGTCTTCGGCTTGCTCGCTCAGTCTGCGCCACGTGTCTTCATCACCGATGGCAGTTGGTTCAAAGCTGGGCGAGGAAGCCATCGCCAGCACTTCGTTGTTTGGCAACAACAACACGACGGCCGCCGAAGGCTTTCCCGCTGATTGAAGCAAACTGAACAGCTCACGCTGAAGCCTCGAGTCAATCGACACCTTCAAGTCTTTTCCGACGGGATTAGGCGAGCTTATCCGGTTGTAGACGCTAGTCGGTTCAGTCAACCAATTTCTAAAAGCCGATTCCATGCCGCCCGCGCCGAAGATGAAATCCGAATATCCGGTGAGATGAACCGCTGCCTGGCCTAACGGATACTCGCGCGTAATTACGCCGGCATCGGAGCGGTATCTGATCAGCGCATTCTCGAGCTTGCCGGTGCGGTCGAGCACCCAGCCCTTCAAACTGCTCTCTGCCAGCCTGAGGTTGCGAGCATCGAATCTCCTCGCCTTATTGAACTGTGAGTCCTTATTCGAAGCTGCCGAGAAGACCCAATACGAGTGAAAGCCGAAGACAGTGAGAATCAATAACAGAAAGAAAACTCTCAATCCGCGAAGCCAGCGGTTCGTTTCCGCGGGACCGAAATCTTTCAACTCGTTCTGAAGCTCGCTTTGGACGACCGGCGGGTTTCTATGTCGCCACGCCGCCCAGGCCAGTACGAGCATTAGAAGTATCCCGACGGCGACGAATATCAGAGTGAGAATAACTGGTACCCACATAAACGAGTTCCTTCGCAGTTCGTCGGCCTGCCGCTGTGAAGCAGTGCAGGTGCCGTCGGCAATCCTACGAACGCAGTTGGTGGATCGTTCATACTCAGGCTACATCGAGAAGCGCCCACGGCCGTCGAGAATCCCACCAACGCAGTTGGTGGAAATTCCCAGAGCCGGCCCTGTTCATCCAAATTAAGCAGACAGACTAACGGGCTGCTAGTCTTGATTACGATCAAAGCGTAAGCGGTATGTTGTGTCAATGAATGTGTGTCCTAATCGATTCCCGACAGCGTGAGTTTACAATCACCAACTGCGATGACGTCTCCGGGCTTCAACAGGCGCGCCTCGTCCCGGCCAAGAAGCTTCTCGTTTACGTACGTTCCATTCGCGCTGCCCACGTCGGCGATCACGACTGCTCCGCCGGATCGAAGCGAGAGCGAACAGTGCAACCGCGAGACATTCTCGTCGTCTATTCTGATGGCGTTGCCGGCCGCCCGGCCAATGTAAGCTGGAGCTCCTTCGGTTCTCAATTCAACAACATAGGTTCGGCCATCAGAGGCGGTGAAAGTTGCTTTCCTTAGACCTTCTTCGCGCAAGACCGGGCTGTCCTGTGGTGTTTGTCTATTCGAATCGCCGTCAAAAGTTGCTCTTACAACTGTCGACTTTGCGAACAGGTCTCGTTCGGCTGTCACGTCGACCGGTCCGTGTGTCGCGTACCGTCGATTGTTGATGTACTCGAAGACAGTCGCCGTCAATTCCTTACCCACCGCTTCAATATACTGCGGGCTGAGCGCCGAAGTTTCCTCGTAGGTGAAAAGCACCTTGAAACGATTGGGCGCGAGTCTCCGCATACCACGTTCGTCTTCTTTGAGACTTGAATCGACAAGGTGTTCGAGGCGAGAAGCGAGATCGCCGATCTGGCTTGAGCCGAGCACCGGCTGATCTGCGTGCGCGATTTTCTTGTCAACGTTGGAGCCGAGCCGCTCAAGGATCCGTCTGGCGAGACTCTCAGCCTTATCAAGCACGCTGTCGCCGGCGTTGGCCATTCTGTCGAGAGTATAACATGCAGCTCCGTAACTGCTTAAACCAACGCGAACGCGCTCTGCCTTGAATGTGCCAGTCACGCTAACTATACTCGTCGGCTATGCCCGAGATCGTCATCAGAGAATGCACTTCAGTCGAGGATTTTCAACAGTGCATCGACCTTGAGCGAACGGTCTGGAATGACGCCGACATTGGTATCATGCCGATCAGGCTCTATATGATCTCAAAGGCATGTAATGCTCCGACCATTGGCGCCTTCGAAGCGTTCGGAAAGTTAGTCGGCTTTGTACACACGATGATCGCCCTATTCGACAAGCGTGTTGTGTATCACTCGCACCTTGCCGCGGTATTGGAAGGCTGGCGGCACCAGGACATCGGCTACAAGATGAAGCTCGCACAACGGGAGCATGCCGTCAAAGCAGGAGTGCCGTTGATCATCTGGACCTTTGATCCGCTTCAATCGCGCAATGCGCATTTCAACATCAATAAGCTCGGCACGATTATTCGGCGGTACGCGGTCAACTACTACGGCGAAGGGTTGTCAACGGTGTTCGATTCCACTGTTCCGTCGGATCGAATATTCGCGGAGTGGTGGGTATCGTCGCCGCAGGTTGAGTCAACGCTCGCCGGCAATCGTCCGAACGTGGAAGATAGATCGCAATCGGTGTTAATTCCTGACGACATCGAAAACGTACACGCGGAGTCGCTGGAGGAGCATCAGCGCTGGCGAGTCCGCATCCGTGAACAGCTTCAAAGCAAGCTCGCGAGTGGCTTGATAGTCCGCGGGTTCGAGCGTAAGAGCGGGATGGGTCGATATCTGCTTGGTCCCGATGAAGCCCAGTTTCACTTTCAAGGTTGAGAGCTCAGGCTTTAGCTCGCGCTAAGATTATTGAATGAAACTAGAACTTGAACGAATCGACTTAAGAGAAATCGAGTTACCGCTGAAGTGGCCGTTCGAAACCAGCTTCGGGCGCACTACGCGGCGGCGAATCATGATCGTTCGCGTCTTCGACAAGTCCGGGGCTTACGGTTATGGCGAGTGTACCGCCGCCGAAGACCCTTTCTACAATCACGAGACGATCGATACCGCGTGGATCATAGTGACGAAATACGTCGCGCCTATTCTCGCAGCCGCTCACATCGAACGAGCCGACCAGGTGAATGATGCGCTCGCGCGAATACGGGGCAATCGAATGGCCAAGGGCGGCGTTGAAGCTGCGATATGGGACCTTGAAGCAAGACTCGCAGAGAAGCCGCTTTGGCAGCACATCGGCGGATCCCAAGAAGAGATCGCTTGCGGTGTTTCAATCGGTCTTCAACAAGACATCGAAGCGCTGCTGGAGAAGGTCGCGCGCGAAATCGAAGCCGGCTATCAACGGATCAAGATCAAAATCAAACCGTGCCAGGACGTCGCGCTGGTCGAAGCCGTCAGGTCAAAGTTTCCCGACATCCTTTTGACGGTCGATGCAAACTCGGCCTATTCACTTGCGGACATCGGCCTGTTAAAGCAACTCGACCAATACAACCTGATGATGATCGAGCAGCCGCTCGCGCCCGGCGACCTCGTTGATCATGCAAAGCTCCAACGCGAGCTCAACACGCCGCTTTGTTTGGATGAATCGATACTGACCGTAGCGGACGCGCGTAAAGCTGATGAGCTTGGCTCGTGCAGGATAATCAACGTGAAGCTCGGGCGCGTCGGCGGTCACGGCGAAGCCAAACTGATTCAGGAATTCTGCGCCGATCGCGCGACGCCTGTGTGGTGCGGGGGTATGCTTGAATCGGGCGTTGGCCGCGCACACAATATTGCGATGTCAACGCTCGAAGGCTTCACTCTGCCTGGCGATGTTTCGGCTTCGGCGCGCTACTGGGAGGAAGATATCATCGAGCCCCCGGTGACCGTGAGTTCTCTCGGAACAATCACTGCGCCGGCGGGTTTGGGCATCGGTTACGAGGTGAACGAGCGGCGAGTTGAAGCGCTCACGGTCAGGCGCGAGGAGATCAACATTATTTAGCTGCCGGTGAAAGTTCGTTGGGAATATCTAATAGGAGGGATCCGATTATGGGAGCTGAAACAGATAATTTTCCGTTTATCAAAGCTCGCTGGTTCACACCATTTGGCGAAGGGCGCCGAGCCGTCAGGTTGATTGTCATCCACACGATGGAAACACCTGAACGAGACGGCATTGCCGAGGATATCGCCAACGACTTTGCAACTCGGCCTCCGGACAAGAAGGCATCGGCCCATCTCTGCATCGACAATAAGAAGATTATTCAGAGCGTAAAGGATAACGATGTAGCGTTTGCTGCTCCTGGTGCAAACAGTGACGGCATACACCTCGAGCTTTCGGGACGAGCTAAGCAAACCGGTGCCGAGTGGGCGGACGCTTACAGCACAGCGGTGCTGGAGAATGCGGCCAACGCAGCGGCGCAGTATTGCCTGAAATATGAGATCCCTGTGAAGCGTCTTTCCAACGCGGAGCTTGGCGATAAAAAGGCAAAGGGAATCGTCGGCCACGTGCAGGTGTCGGAGGTGTTCAAACTCTCCACGCACACCGATCCGGGGCAGTCATTTCCATGGGACCGCTTTCTAGCGCGAGTGGATGTCCTTCGCACTGAGCGCATGAAGAAGCTCGGTTTGATTTGAGCCCGATTGGTGCCTGCATTGAGTGTGGGTAGATGCTGTGATCTGTTTCTGCCGCTGGTGGAAAGGGCACCGTATCTAAGAACGGGCAGTCGGTTCAATCCGATGTGCTCACTGGAAAGCGATCGAAAGCCAAGAAATGGAGTGGCGACGGAACGATGTCAGAATTTAAGGGAAGATCAGCCATAGTCACGGGAGGCTCACGCGGAATTGGGCGAGCCATAGTCTTAGAGCTTGCATCGCGAGGAGCGAAAGTCGCCTTCAACTTCACAAAGAACCGCGAATTGGCTGACCAGTTGGTCGCCGAGATTCAAAACGGCGGCGGACACGCGCAAGCGTTTCAGGCTGATGTGACGGACTTCGATGCAGCCGAGTCGATGGTGAAAGCCGTGAAGAACGAATTCGGGTCGATCGACTATTTGGTCAACAACGCCGGCATCACTCGCGACAAGTTGATAATGATGATGTCTCAGGAAGACTGGGATGCAGTTCTCGACACAAACCTGAAAGGTGTGTTCAACGTTACGAAGCATGCGGTCGCGGTGATGGTCCGGCAGCGACGCGGAGCGATCTTGAACATCGCGTCCATCAGCGGAGTTGTTGGAATGGCGGGGCAGACTAATTATTCGGCATCGAAGGCCGGGCTGATTGGATTTACAAAAGCGCTTGCAAAGGAAGTCGGCCGCCGCAGCGTAACGGTGAACGCCCTGGCGCTCGGGCTTATTGAAACGGATATGACTGCGTCATTGCCCGATGAGTACAAGAAAAAGATGCTCGAGCAGATTCCGCTCGGACGTTATGGAACGGTCGAAGAGGTAGCGCGAGTCGCAGCGTTCCTACTGTCTGACGATGCGCGATACATCACGGGTCAGGTGATACAAGCAGACGGTGGACTCGCGATGTAGAGTCCCGTGCGAATGCAGTCGCGCGCCCGAACGCGATGCGCGGGCGCGCGCTCCGAAGTAAGTTACTCGATCGTGACATTTCGAAAGAGGGTTTGGCCCCCGCGCTCGATCTCCAGCAGATACTCACCGGGCCCGACCGACTTAACGGCCTGACTCAGTTCCTCCAAGGTCGTTATCCGAGCGCGATCGAATGCGTGAATCACATCCCCATGAGTCACGCCAGCGTCAGCGGCGGCGCTGCCGGGTTGCACCGCAGCTACGAACACACCGCTCGGGACCTTCAGCTTGAGCTTCATCTCGTTAATCAACTCAGGTGTAAGGGTCCGGCCTTGTATGCCAAGACCCCCTTGCTGACCTGATCCGCCCTCGTTTCCACCTTGTTCTTGGGGAACTGCGCGAGCGTTGGCGTTCTTAGGCCGTTCGACCAGTTTGACGGTCGCAGATTGAGGCTGACCGTCGCGTATGAAGTCAACGCGGGCGGTTTCTCCAACGGGTGTGTCTGCTACTGCCTGAGTCAGCTCTCTCGCTGCCTTAACCGGCTTGCCGTTGAAAGCGGTAATCACGTCCCTTTGTCGAATCCCCACCTGCCCGGCGGGACTGTCCGGGTCAAGCACTTCAGCGACGAAGACACCTTCGTTGGCCTTCAGCCCGACCGCGTGAGCCTTAGCGTCGTCCAGGTCACTCACATATACACCAAGATACCCGCGGGTGACTTTGCCTCCTCGCGCCAACTGTTTGAAAACATCGCGCGCCGTGTTCGAAGCTATGGCAAAGCCAATGCCGATGCTCCCCTGACTGAACTGGCTGCCGGTCAATATCATTGTGTTGATGCCGATGACTTCGCCTTGCATACCGACGAGCGGGCCACCGGAGTTGCCGGGATTGATCGATGCGTCGGTCTGAATGTAATGATTGTATGTTGACTCGCGGAGTTCGCGTCCCGTCGCGCTAACGATACCGGCCGTAAGAGTCTGCTGAAGTCCGAACGGGCTGCCGATCGCAAGCACCCAGTCTCCTTGCTCGAGCTTGTCTGAATCGCCCAGCACGGCAATCGGAAGGCCCGATGCATCGATCTTGATTACAGCGATATCGGTCTCCGGATCTGAGCCTACGACCTCGGCCTTGAATTTCCGTCCGTCTGCCAGTGTAACGTTGATCTTACTCGCGCTGCCGACCACATGATTGTTAGTGAGTATATAACCGTCCTCAGTAACGATGAAGCCGGAGCCTGCGCCCTCGATCCTTCTCGGGACCCTCGGAGCAGAGTTGCCAAAGAAATCTGATTGACCCGAGTCACTACTGGTTGTTTCGACGATATTGATGAACACAACCGCGGGCTTAACGGCTTTGGCAACCTCGCGGAAAGAAGTAGAGAGCTCGGCCGGCGCGGGCGCAGATGACACCTTGCGCGGCTCGGGAAGCTCGGGGACATTTCCCGATGAGCGATGATACGCGCCCTGGATGATGGCTACGGTGACGACCAGCGCGGCGACTATGAAGGTGATGGCTAACCAACCACCACGCGCGCCGCGCCGTTGCTTCCAGGGATCTTGATTCTTGGTTTGGCTTGCGAATTCGCTATCGGTACCGGTGTCATTCATGATTCTTGATCCTCACGTTCAAAAGATTTCTAGAAATAAGATTAGCGAACGTGAGCGCCCGTGCGCAACTGAGCTAGCGTGAACGCTACGCTTCAGTTTGCTGCGGGTGATAATTGGGTGGAGGAATTGGGGATCGGAGAAGCGATTATTTTCGTCGCAACCCCAACGGGGTTCTGGCACACAGCCCAAGGTTGCTGTACTCGGCTACCTTGGGTGGAGGAGCAGAGCCGGGAAAGCACGGGAACGTCGTTCCAACCCCAACGGGGTTGTGTGCGCGCGGCTTTCCGCATGTAGGTCAGACTACCAACTGCTGATACATTGAAAGATCAAAACCGCCGTTACAACCCGCAACCCCGATTGGGGTTGGCAAACCCTTGGCGCAACTTACTCCGTCGTCCGCGCGAACGCCCACGGATTCCGCGCTGTTTGTTATATCAGAACGCCTGTTCGTGGAGCCTCCTGGAGCGCGTCAAGCCATACACCTTTAGCTGGCGGTACAATGTACTCGGTGAAATCCCGAGGATCTCCGACGCCTTCCCTTGATGCCAGCCCGTCTGCTCGAGCACCACGAGTATCTGCTTGCGGCGAAGCTCATCTAGACTTCCGCCATTAGACTCGTCATCTTCAGCCGGCATCACGTTGATCATTCGATGCGTGCGAAGCTCGAGCGGCAGGTCCTCCGCTCCGAGCTCGTCGCCGGATGAGAGTATCACCGCGCGCTCGATAACGTTTCTCAGTTCACGAACGTTGCCGGGCCAGGCGTAGTTCATCAGCACCTGCATTGCTTCGTCGCTGAGATGAGCGCGGCCGCCACCGCTAACCAGCGCAAGGAAGTGTTCGGCGAGAGCGGGAATATCTTCGGGTCTTTCACTAAGCGAGGGAAGCTTGATCGTAAAGTTGTTGATTCGGAACAGAAGGTCGCTTCTGAACTTGCCTTCGACAACGTCGTGGCCCAAATCGCGATTGGTGGCAGCAATGAATCTTACATCGACTTCAACCTTCTTTGTGCCGCCCACACGATAGAACGATTGAGTCTCGAGCACGCGCAGCAGTTTCGACTGAAGCGTCAGGCTCATTTCGCCGATCTCATCGAGGAACAGCGTACCGCCGTGAGCGAGCTCCAGCAGCCCAAGCTTACGCTTTCGCGCGCCTGTAAACGCACCCTGCTCATACCCGAACAGCTCTGATTCAAGCAGCGTTTCCTGTATTGCCGCGCAGCTTATGTCGATGAACGGCCCGGCGTGCCGCTGCGAAAAACAGTGAACCGTATTCGCCACAAGTTCCTTGCCGGTGCCCGAGTCGCCGGTCACCAGCACCGTCGCATTGGAGCTTGCGATCTTGCGCACCAGCGTCATCACGTCGGCCATCTTCTGACTGCGAACGACGATGTCGGGCGCCTTCTCTTTGTAGGTCAGCCGTGACTGAAGAATCAGGTTTTCGAATCGAAGTTGCCGCTTCTCGTAGGCCTTGTTGATTATCGCTTCGAGCTCGCGGATGTGACACGGCTTGGTCAAGTAATCGTAGGCGCCAAGCTTCATCGCCTGAAGCGCGGTCTCCACTGTCGCGTGTCCGGTCATCATCAACACCTCGGGCGGCTGATCTTGCTGGCGAAGTTCGCGAAGCACCTCCAGCCCACTCCGGCCCGGCATCATTATGTCGAGCAGCGCGACGTCGAACTCAGATTCGCGTGCCGCCTTGATAGCAGCTTCCGCGTCGTGCACCAATGTCACATGGTGACCGAGCCTTGACATCTCTTTTTGAAGGACCACGCCGAGGTTTTTCTCATCTTCGGCGATCAACAGATTGATACTTGGATTTGAACTCACAGTGCTCCCTCCATTTCAAGTATGGCTTCGAACGATTGCGCTTGCGCGTGTACTGACGCCTCTTGATGGGGTGGAATCAGCAAGCGAAAAGTCGTTCCCACGCCTTCGGTCGAATCTACCTCGATTCTGCCTCCATGTTCGGAGATGATTCCGTAGCAGACCGACAGTCCCAGGCCGGTTCCGCGGCCCAGAGGTTTGGTTGTAAAGAAGGGGTCGAATATTTTCTGCAGATGCTGAGCCGGGATTCCGCAGCCGGTGTCGGTGAATTCGACCGAGACCATGCGTTCCGGCTCCGACTCGCTCCAACGCGCTCGGATCGTAAGACTGCCGTCTTCTTCCATTGCGTCGAACGCGTTTGTCATCAGCGCAATGAACACTTGTTTCATCTGGCCTTCGTTGACGTAAACCGGAGGAAGGGAATCGTCGACTTCTTTGACGACTCGCATTGTACCGAGCTTTGGATGGTGTTTGATCAACTGAAGCGTCTGATCGAGGATGTGAGTGATATCACCGGCCAGCTTGTCAGCCTGCCGCTGGTGCGAAAACTCGAGCAAGTTGTTAGTGATCGTCTTGCAGCGGAACGCTTCGTCGCGGATGATCTGCAAGTATTCGCCGAAGTCCTGATGTAAATCGATGTTGTCGAGGTCCTCGACACGCGTCGTCAGCGCCTCAGAGCAAGCTGCGATCGTGGCCAGTGGGTTGTTTATCTCGTGAACGACGCCGGCGGCCAGCCTGCCGATCGAAGCGAGCTTTTCGGCGTGGATAATGGCTTCGTTCATTTTTTTCTGTTCGGTGATGTCTTCGCCGACGGTGATAACGTGCGTCACTTCCGCGTTATCGACGCGCATTGGAATCTTGCTGATCTTCCAGGTTTTCTTTTGTCCGTCTAACCAGGACTCCTGCTCCATATGAACCAATTCGCCTGTGCGGAACACATCGACAAATTCCTCTTCCAGTTTGCGGCGGGGCTGGCGGGCAAGAACTTGGAATACGTTACGTCCAAGCACGTGCTCGCGATTGATGCCGAGCCCACCGACCTCGCGATTTCGGTTCCAGGCGACGATGCTCATGTCGGAATCGACCACGTAGAGCGAGACGGGAAGGGAATCGATGATCTTCTCAGTGAAGCGCTTTTGTTCTTCGGCCTCGCGGGTGCGCCGCGACACTTCGACGGCGAGGTTGATCGATGTGTCCTTGGTGCGCCGGTACAGCTCGGTATTCCTGATCGCAAGGCTGAGTTGCTGCGCGACCGAGCCCAGCAGCTTCTGATCATCAGAGCTGATCGGGCGCGGCGTGGCGCTGCCGCAGACGAGAATCCCGAGCATTTGATCATCAAACATCAACGGAGCAACGGTTTCGAGAAGGATATGCGGATCGCGCAAGAAACGTTCGGCGGTCCGTATCTGGATGGCCGGCTGCAAGCGCCAGTCCGCCGAGCTCAAATAATTAAGCGCGCGATCGCGATGAAACCAATCGTCTCCGCCGGGTTGGTCTTCGTGAGTGCGCGAGCAGATTGCCGACGCCAGCTCATCCGGATCAGTTGAGTTGCGGACTATGACCGCGCAGGCGTCGCATTGAAGACTCTTGCCTACAGTGAAGACCGCATAGCTCAAGAGTTCGTCCATCTCGAGCGAGGTCATCAGGTTGTTGCCCAGGTTGTAGACGAATGAAAGTTGGGCCGCGCTCTTCCTGGTCTCCGTATAGAGCCGCGCATTCTCGAGCGCGACAGTCAGTTGATTGCAGATGGTAGGCAGCAGCTCCCCCTGGTGTCCGGGAAACTCCTGGCTGCCGGTTGAGAACAGGCAGACTGCGCCAAGGATTTTCCCTTTCAGCGTCAACTGCGTGCACACCAGCCCGCGCAATTCCGTGAGCAGGTCGCTTGTCAGCACTCTCCGCAAAGACTCGGGCAGCGGAGAGAGTATCAGCGGCTGATCGTTCATAAGCGGGGCAACACGCTCGTAAAACTCGAGAAGGTTTGCGCACCCAGCATCGTCGAGCGTTAGCCCATCGATCGCGGATATCTCTATAGGCTCATCGCCCTCACGCAGGAAGACAACTCCCGCATCCGCGTGAACGTAACTGCGCAACGCGGTTAGCGTTCCGCTTAACAGCACGTCCGGCTCGAGCGAGCTTGCGAGCACCGACGACACGGTGTGAAGCACATTTAGTTGCGCGAATCTTTGATCTCTCTCTCTTTCGGAATGCGATGAACGCAGATGAGCTTTGATTCTCGAAAGCAGTTCCGCGCGTTGATAAGGCCGGGTTATGTAATCTGTAGCTCCGCGGTTCAAACAAGCAACTTTGTCTTGCGCGCGATGGCTCTTGGATATCACCAGTATTGGAACGTCGCCGGTCGAATTGTCGCCGCGAACTTCCTCACAGAATGCAAGCACGGCAACAGCCCAGTGCGATCGACGCAGGCTCTCGCCTGAATCGTTATCAGTAGACATCAATGAGCAATCAGTCATTCGTGAGGCCGAAGATTCGAGGATGATGAGTGAGACTCTTCCCGCGCGCAACTGGTCGCGAGCTGCGTCTACCGAGTCGAACGAGACTGCATCGTAGCCGGCAGTCGCCAGCAATCGCTGCATAGCTCGCGCTGATTTGGTTTCGTCTCCGAGTATGAGGATGCGGTCAGATAACCCGTTAGGGTCAGACATACGCGCGCCTGCTCTAATTCGGGGCTTGCAGAGGACTTAAGGGGCAGAAGTACAGTGGCGGCGGATGCGGTCAATCTAAGTCACTTTGACGGATGAGTCAATAA
>JADGNW010000040.1 GCA_017883315.1 Blastocatellia bacterium
GCAGCGCCGAAGCCAACGGCGAACATCCGCATCAGCGGAACATTATCCTTGTCCGCCAGATAACGTTGAACCGCTTCGGCTCTGAGTTGAGCGAGGCTCTGATTGTAGCGCGTCGCTTTCGCCGTATCGCCGAAGCCGACAATTTCGAGGACAAAGCCCCGGCGGTCGGTGATCTGTGACGCGAGTTGATCAAGCTGAGCCATCGCCTCTTTAGTCAGCACCGCGCTGCCCGGCCTGAAGAAGACCATCGACGTCGTTTGCGTCGTGTATTTATCGAGATTCGCGCGCAAATCGTCGATATTGTTTTCGACACCCGCCACTCGCGTGTTGGCTTGCTCGGCAGAAGATGATGCGCTGTCGGCAGTAGCCTGCGCCTTGTCTGCTCGCGAACGAGCGTCATCCACGCCGGTTCTCAGCTCTCCGATCTGCTGAGTGTTTCTGCGAGAGGTTTCTTCAAGTTCACCAGTGCGGTTCTCAAGCGGCGTGACACGCTCCGCCACTCGGTTGCGAACGTACTTCTTGGTGGCGCAACCAGACTCGAAAGCAACCGCCAACGACATCAACATTGCCACACAAACCAACTTATGCATCGTTTACCTCCTCAGGTCTAATAGTGCGCCGATAAGACAAACCCGCCAGCAATAACGGCGCGTCAGTTTACGGCACTTCCAGTGCGAGAACTGTGCCATTGAAGCCTTAACCCCACAGAGGTCAATTCGACGAAATAAGGGAGGTTTGGGCTCGAACGCACAACGAAGCAGAGCAGTTCACTGTAGGAGTTTCCTGCGTAGCGTGAAATTTTTACATTCTTTCTTGGAGCGCTGATAGACACAACCTTCGGCCTGACGCGCCGCAGAATTGATTCGAGAGCCTGGTTGTCAACATTGCGTATCACGACGGTGGCACTTACTCAGGCAAGGAAAGTGGAAAAAGAATTGACAGTGCCGACCTGCACGTTAGAATGGAGGCGAGCTATTTCAGTCCCCACACACCGTCAGCTCGATCCCCACAAGAGAATTCGGTTCTCAATGAATTCACTTTACTACGTGCTAATAGATCAGCACCGCGAGGAGTTTTCTCCGGTTCGCTGCAACGAGCAAACCGCCTCTCGGCTGGTGCGCTATTTTGAAGACATCGTAACTGAGAATAAGATCTCGGCTCTGGTGATGGAAGGACGATGTTTGAATGGCGACCTCTTACGCGAAAGCGGACGTCTGGCGAAACTGGTAGCTTCCTCGCGCCGCACGTATCTTTTTTGCTGCAACTCCGGATGCAAGGAACGGACATGGGATCCGCGGCCTTCCGTCAAGCTGACGGATCTGGACGAAGGAGACCGCCACACTATCGAGACCGGGCCCTTCATACTTGTAATGGAGCCCCGCTTCTGCGGCCTGCTTGCATCGAGTCGCGTTGCTGATGATCTGACGCGCACGAACGCGTACGAGGTGATATGGACGTTCGATCCCAATGTAGTGTTTACCGCCATCGAGTATCTAATGGCGCGCATAAACGTTCAGAAGCCGCAGGAGCGCGAGAGATTTGAAACACTGGTTAACTCCTGCACGCCGCGCAGCTCATCGCTGAAGCTCGCGCTCGCCTTTACGACAAAGGTCACGATGCTAATGCAGCGTCAGACCGAGCTCGAGATGGCTACCAATCGGATAAGCTCCGCGATCTCGAGCACACTCGAGCTCGAAGCAGTATTGCAATCCGCGGTGGAAGAAGTCGGGCGAGCGTTGAATGCGCGCCGCGCGGCAGTCGTTCTCTGGCAGGAAGGAACCAACATGCCCGAAGGCATGAGCGTCTATGAGAGGCCGGAGAGTAACAACGATGACATACCAGTCGAGCACTCAGTAGAGAACCCCGCAAGCGCAGATAACAGCGCAGATAACAGCATGGATACGATTGACTCGGCGAAGCTCTGCGGTGATTCGCGAGAGGAGGCCTCCCAAAAGGCAGCTCTAGAGAACACCGACGGGCGTTTGGCCATGGCAGGCACGCTTGAAGTGCCGATCTCATATCGCGACACCGTCATCGGTGTGCTCGTGATCGAAGATGATAGGAACTCGCGCAACTGGGAAGATGAGGAATTGTTGATGGTGAAGACCGTCTCCGACCAGCTCTCGGTTGCAATAAGTCATGCGCGGCTGTTTCAAAAGGTCCAGACTCAGGCGATGACCGATGCGCTGACGGGGCTCTACAACCACGGCTATTTTCAAGAGCGGCTTGACCGCGAAACAAAGCTTGCGGATCGAAACAACGATCAGGTGTCGCTCATCTTGCTCGACCTTGATCACCTGAAGCGCATCAACGACACACACGGCCATCGAAGTGGCGACGCCGCGCTCTGCCACGTCGCGTCGATAATGCAATCCTCTGTTCGAGAGGTCGATGTATGCGCCCGCTACGGAGGTGAAGAGTTTGTAGTGATCCTCCCTCAGTGCGATCGCGAGAGCGCAATCGAAGTCGCGGAGCGCTTGCGCCAGTCCATTTCTTCATCGCCTGTGAGTGGATCGGAACAGATAACTGCAAGCATCGGGGTGGCCACCTATCCGTCCGGAGCTAAGAACAAAGAGGAACTGATCGAGATGGCGGACCGCGCGATGTACCTGGCAAAAGCCGCTGGACGCAACCGAGTGCGAACGCTTGCTCACCGCAGCTACAGCGGCGTCGATGTCAGTCGATGAACCGAGAAAACTGAGAGGCCCATCAGCCGAGGTTCCGGTCTCACATTTTCAATTCCCTTTCCGCGCCCCCTTACGCCCAAACACCCTGATGTTCCCAACCGAAAGTTCCTCTTGAAAACTAGTTGCCAGATCCCGAGTCAATGCGGAACTCCCACGCAATCGAACATCGAGCGGATCATCTTGCTGAGTTATGACCGTCCCAATATCTGCCGGTATTCCATCATCGACTCGATGCCATCTCAAAGTTCCTTCGTGAATTACTTCTGAGAAGCTCAGTCCTCCTTGCGAGACCACCGGCCCCAGCGCGCCCGTGTGCATGAGTATGAATTGTCGCGGCGGATTAGCTCTAAGAAATGCCGCGATCTGCGAATGCTCTCGAGCCGCGCGTGAGTTGACTCCGTTGCGATAGCCTTCCTGATAGACCGCAAGCTGCGAAGGTCCCTCTGAGACCAGGTAGCCGTACTGCGCTGCGACGATCACACACGCTGCAAGCGCCGCCCATCGCCTCGCCGAGTTCTTGAACAAGAAAATTGCCGCCGGCGCGAACAGCGCCATCGCTAACAAGTGGGGTAATCCATATCGCACATTGAGCAGCCCGAACGCGCTCAACGGAAATACCTGAATCTCTCCGCGATACAAACTGAAAACGTGAAAGAAGAATGGAACCATCAGCAACACGACCGGCGAGTTTTTCAATAAGTCTCTTCTTCTCGCGATGACCCAACCGCCAAAGCCGCCGGCACTCAACAACAGAACAAAGGGTCCTGCACAAACTGCGGCGGCGGCGGCCATAGTCAATATATCCAGTGTGGCATGGCCCACAAACATCGTCGTCCAGCCGAGGTTCGCTCGATTCTGCAGATAGATTCCGCGCGCGGAGTTTGGTCCGGTTAGGAATTCCAGCGCGTTACCGTAAATCGCCCAGTTGTGCCACAGCCAGTAGATCGGACCGGTCGCGACAAGCCCTGAAAACAGTGCGCAGTTCCGGAGCTTCGCTTTCCAATCGCCAGCCGATGTCAACGCAACTATGAGAATTGAGAACGACGCGACCGGCCATGCTTCGTAGCGCGCCAGAGTAGCAACCGTCATCGCAACCGCGGCTACGGCGAGCCGCTTAGTCGTCTGCTCACTCACCCAGCGCTGAAGCAAATAGACCGCGGTAACGAGCGA
>JADGNW010000271.1 GCA_017883315.1 Blastocatellia bacterium
CGACGCTGCAACTAAATCGTAGTAGACCTTGCCGCTGCACAACAGCACTCGACTCACGTTGGCGTCATCGACAAACTGAAGTTTGTCGGACATTACAGGCAAGAATCCGCCGGTCGTGAATTGCTCAATCGGAGACGCGGCTTCGGGAAGTCGCAGCAAACTCTTTGGCGTCATCACGATCAGAGGTTTCCTGATCTCCTGATGCGCTTGTCGTCTCAGCACGTGAAAATATTGAGCGGCCGTCGAGCAATTCACCACCTGCATGTTTCCTTCAGCGCACGACTGCAGGAAGCGCTCGAGGCGGGCGCTCGAGTGCTCGGAGCCCTGGCCTTCGTAGCCGTGCGGCAATAACAACACGATGCCGCTTCGCTGGTTCCACTTCTCTTCCCCGGATGCGATGAACTGATCGACGATGACCTGCGCGGCGTTGATGAAGTCACCGAACTGCGCTTCCCATAACACAAGCGCCTTGGGAGCCGCGACGCTGTAGCCGTATTCAAATCCGAGCGCGCCTGCTTCCGACAACGGGCTGTCGTAGATCTCGTACTTCGCGCCGTCAGCAAGCTGACAGAGCGGCGCCCATTCAGCACCCGTCTGAGTGTCGATGAACGACGCGTGACGGTGACTGAACGTGCCGCGAACCGTGTCCTGACCCGTGAGCCGCACAGGCGTGCCTTCGATGAGCAGCGAGCCAAACGCGAGCGCTTCGGCCATGCCCCAATCGACCTTTGCTCCGCCTTCGACCATCTTCGCTCGCCGCGCAAGCAAGCCGACAATCTTGGGATTCAAATTGAAACTGCGAGGTACGGTCGTTATCGCATGCGCGATCGTGCGAAGCGTAGATTGGTCGACGCCGGTCTCGAATATCTCAATCGATTCAGGCTCAAGCACGTTAACGTGAATCTCAGGCGGAGCGGCTTGCTTTTCGACTATCGCTTTAGCTCCGAGCAGCGCGTTTTCATACCGGCGATTCCGCTCATCCATCAAAGTTGCGACTTCTTCTTCAGTCATCACTCCTTCAGCGACAAGCTTGCCGGCATAAAGCGCGCGCGCGCCCGGATGCTGGCGGATTCGCTGATACATCACCGGCTGAGTGTAAGACGGTTCGTCGCCTTCGTTGTGACCGAGCTTACGGAATCCGATCACGTCGATCACGACGTCTTTCTTAAATGTCTGGCGGTAGTCGAGAGCGATCTGAAGCACATTGTAAGCAGCTTCCATGTCGTCGCTGTTCACATGGAAGATGGGCGCTTGAATCATCTTCGCGATGTCGGTGCTGTAAGTAGACGAGCGGCCTTCTTCGGGCGGAGTCGTGAAGCCGAGCTGGTTGTTGACGATGATGTGAATCGTGCCGCCGGTCGTGTAGCCGGGCAGTTGCGATAAGTTGAGCGTCTCAGCAACTATGCCCTCGCCTGCGAACGCCGCGTCGCCGTGAAGCAGGACAGCGAGTTTGCGCATGGCCTCGCCGCTCGTATCCTGTCGGGCGCGAACCAGGCCCTCGACGACCGGATTGACGAACTCGAGATGGCTCGGATTCGGAACGACGTCAAGTGCAACTTCACGGCCGTCAGCGGTCTCACGCATGCCGCTCGCGCCTTGATGGTATTTAACATCACCCTGATCGTGAGGGAATTTCGGATGGATCGAACCTTCGAAGCTTGTGAAGATGCGCTCGCAGAATTTGCCGATGACGTTGGCAATTACGTTAAGCCGGCCGCGGTGGGCCATACCGATTGTTATGTCGTCGATGTCGCGACGAGCTGCGCCCTCGATCAACTGATCGAGCACCGCGATGACCGTCTCATTGCCTTCGATGGAGAATCGCTTCTGCCCGAGGTACTTCGTGCCAAGGAATCTCTCGAACAGCTCGGCTGAAATCAGCTTCCACAGAATCTGCTTCTTGACCTCGACCGGAACCGGCGGCGGTTGTGTTTCAACGCGCGCGCGAATCCACTCCTTCTCCTCGGGGCCTTGAATGTTGCGGTACTCGATGCCGACCTTGCCACAATAGTAATCGTGAAGACGATCGACGATCTCGCGCAGCGTAGCGGTTTCAGCGCCGCCCACTCCGCGGATGATGAATTGGCGATCGAGGTCCCAGATAGTCAGCTCATAAGTCTCGATGTCCAGCTCGGGATGATACTGGACCTTCTGACAACCGAGCGGGTCGAGATCGGCGATCAAGTGGCCTCGAACCCGAAACGCATTGATAAGCTCGAATACGCGAGCTTGCTTGCGAACCACGTCGCGGCGGCGTTCTTCGCCGAGTATCGCCGGGTTGAGGTCCATCGCCCATCGATAAGGCCGGTAGCGGATGCCCAAGTCGGCAAATATTTGGTCGTAGAATTCGTGCCGGCCTCGGAGCAACTCGTCGATCAGGGCAAGAAAGGCGCCGGACTCCGCGCCCTGCACGATGCGATGATCGTAAGTACTTGAAATGGTCATCACCTTGCTGATGCCGATGCGCGACAGACCTTCGGGCGACATCGCCTGATACTCGGGCGGATAGGCGATCGCGCCCGTTGCGACGATGACGCTCTGGCCCGCCATCAATCGCGGATTCGACGCGGTAGTGCCGATCGTTCCGGGATTGGTCAAGCTGATGGTGGTGCCTTGAAAGTCCGAGACTTGAAGCTTGCCACCGCGAGCGCGTTTTACCATGTCGTCGTAAGCGTCGAGCAGTTGCGAGAACGAGAGCTTCTCCGCGCCTTTGATGTTCGGAACCAGCAATGTGCGTGTGCCGTCTTTCTTTGTAACATCGACCGCAACGCCGAAGTTGACTTGCGGGCGGCGAACGCGATAGGCCGAACCGTCGGCTTCTTCAAATGAATCGTTGAGCTGCGGAAAACTCTCGAGCGCTTTCAGTATCGCTCGAGCGACAATGTGCGTGTATGAGACCTTGCGACCCGCGGCTGCGACGTGTTGATTGATGAGCCGGCGATTCTCGTCGAGAAGCTTTAGCGGAACCTGCCGCTGCGAAGTAGCCGTCGGAACTGCGAGGCTGGCTTCCATGTTTTCAGCGATGCGAAGCGCCGGCCCGCGAATGGGTATACGCTCGACTGCTTCCGAGACGGCTTCCTGTGACTGCGTTTCGGTTGCCGGCGCGGGCGCGGCAGATTGACGCGCGGGCGCAGGCGTCGCCGCGTCGCTCTCCCCGCCCCACTCGTAAGTTGCGTGAATCCCGCCCGGCGCCACGCTAATAGAAGTTGGTTGTTCTTCCGGCGCCACGGGTTCGACCGGCGGCGCGGGTTGGGTTTCGGTGACTACACGGCCGTTGCTCAGCAACTCATCGAACACCAAACGCCATTCTTCATCGACGGATGACCGGTCGCGCTCGAATTGCGAGAGAAGCTCGCTGACGTAATCCGCGTTCACGCCGAACTCATCGGCGATCAGTTGATCGGCCTGCGCCTTGCTCATAGTCGTTGTCATCAATAGTTTCCCCGGCACTCAAATAGAGTTTAGTCTGCAAGCAGACGGCAAACAACCGAGGGCCGCACAGCTCAAACACTGATGTGTTCCCGTCTGCGCTGCGACCACTCGGTGTCAGATCCATGACCGGCTCGGTTCTGGAATCGATTCTTAAATGAGCCGCGGAGTGGCGCCAGATTGTAGCCCCGGGCGTTAGCCCGGGGATGAGAGACGATAGCGATCGCGCCCCGGTGGGGCGACCGGAACTGCCATCTGTCGCCTTTCCGGGGCTCTTATTCTACCCGGCCTAGTCCCCGGGCTGCGCCCGGGGCTACAATCCGTCGCCGCTCCGCGGCTCGACTATGTTGCGCCAAGCAACCATTCTGTGTTCCTTCTCGCCACTGGCCGTCTTTAGTACAAGTCTTTGAACGGAAGCAACACTCTGTCACCACACTAAGCCAACTTGCCGCTGCCTTGTTCGTCTCGCGAGCCGTGCGCTACACTTCGAAGGATCAATCGAGGTGGATCGCGAACTTACTTTTTCGCGCCAACGTACAAGCCACTCGGCCCCGGCGGAGCCCAGTTGAGGTTGAGTAAGATGTAACCTGATGGAGGATCGCGCAGTGAAGAGAACTCTGTTGATAGCTCTGCTGTCCCTGGTGTTCTGCCTGGGCACTACCGCGAGACCGAGTCACTTTACGCAGAGCGTTGTTGGCGGCGTTGTTGCCGCTCCGTCAAACGCCCGGCAAGAGAGTTTCGATATAGTCTGGCGCACGGTCAAGGACAAGCACTTTGATCCGACGCTTGGAGGTCTTGACTGGGACAAGGTGCGGGAGCAGTACGAGCCACGCGCTGCCGCAGCGAAAACAGACAACGAGCTTTATGAAGTGCTTCGTCAGATGCTCGGGGAGCTTCATCAATCGCACTTCAACATCATTCCACCTGAAGCAATTGTCCAGGATGATTCGCCTGAACCAAAGGGTGGCGGCATTGGAATAGACCTGAGGCTGATCGGCGGGCAGCCGGTTATCACTCGCGTCGAACAAGAATCAAAAGCCGCGGCCGCCGGATTGCGCCCCGGCTTTGTCATCAAGAAGATCGACGACGACGACGTTCCGAGAGTCATCGAATCATTTGCGAAGAGCAAAGAATCTCAGGCGATCACAACTCTAAAGATCACTCGCGCTCTGCTCGCGCGTATAAACGGCGCGCCGGAGACGACGGTGCGGATTGCTTATCTCGACGAACACGATCAACCACGCGAAGCGACTATCACTCGCGAGCGCTTAAGGGGCGAGATGTCGCCGAGGTTTGGCTATTTTCCGCCGCAATATTCCGAGTTTGAATCAAAGCGGCTGGCCGGTGGCATCGGTTACATTCGTTTCAACGTCTTTGTAATTTCCCTGATGGGTAGAATCCGTACCGCAATTCGCTCGATGACCGATGCACCCGGAATCATCTTCGACGTGCGCGGAAACCCGGGCGGTCTGGGAAACATGGCGTCAGGAATAGCAGGCGTGCTCGAAAAAGAGCAAACCTCACTTGGCACGATGCATATGCGCTCGGGTCATATTAACTTCGCAGTCTTCCCGCAGCCCAGTCCATACGTCGGTCCTGTTGTGATACTTACTGATGGCGGCAGTGCTTCAACAAGCGAGATATTCGCGGGCGGCATGCAGGATATCGGCCGCGCACTGGTGGTAGGTGAACGAACAGTCGGAGCGGCGCTGCCGTCGTACTTTCAAAAGCTGCCGACGGGCGCGCTCTTTCAGTACGCAATCGGGGACTTCAAAACTCCCAGGGGCACACTTATCGAAGGACGTGGTGTCGCGCCCGACGTAGAAGTGAAACTCACGCGCCGTTCATTGCTTGATGGTCGCGACGCCCAACTCGACGCGGCGATCGAACAAATCAATAGGCACTCAAACGAGCGAAAGGCAGCGGCCGCTCGCTCATCAATCTAGAAAGGAAATTTATGAAACGCACACTAACGATCTTTCTTCTTAGCCTGCTCGTTGCGGTCACTGCCAATGCGCAAGGAGGCCAGCAAAAACCTGCGGCCGATGCGAAGCCGGCAGCCAAGCTGCCAACCGTCGATCAAGTCCTCGACAAGTATGTTCAAGCGATAGGCGGCAAGGCGGCCGTCGAGAAACAAACGACCCGTGCCGCAAAGGGCTCGTTTGAGATAGCAGCTTTCGGCGCGAGTGGCACCGCCGAAACCTATGCCAAGGCCCCGAACAAGTCGGCGACCGTAATTGACATAGCGGGATTCGGAGTCGTGCAGCAAATCTTCGATGGCAAAACCGGCTGGTCGCAGGATCCGCAGAACGGGTTGCGCGAGAAAGCGGGAGCCGAGCTGGCCTCTACTAAACTCGACTCAGAATTCTATAAGCCAGTCAGGCTGAAACAGCTTTATCCGAAAATTGTAGTCAAAGGTACGGACAAGGTGGGCGACAAGGACGTGTACGTTCTGGAGGCTACCCCGGTCGAAAGCAGCGTTGAGACCTGGTACTTTGATACGCAGACCGGTCTGATCCTTCGAGAGGACGCGGAACGCGAAAGCCCGGAGGGCAAACAGGCGATTCAAATCTTCTACGAAGACTACAGAGAAGTAGACGGAGTCAAGATGGCGTTCTCGATACGTCAGATCACACCGGCTTTCACGCTCAACATCAAGATGGTAGAAATAAAGCATAACGTTCCAGTGGACGACGCGAAGTTCAATAAGCCCGCAGCCCAATAGACAGACCATTGTCATTCGGCGCGCGGAGCGTGATCTGCCGCGCGCCGATTCCTTCCCGCTCAACCGACGATCTCCTTCGAGGCGGTCCCTTTCGGGGACTGCACAGACCGCGCCTGCATTAAACCAATCGCAACAATTGAGTGTGCGGGTCGTTGAACGAGCCGGCGCCTCGCTACCAGTGGCGGCTCTGGTTTCTCGATGCTATTCTTCAGCCTTCCCGGAACGGATTCGGAGGCTATTCTATGAAGCGAATTGCAATGATGGCATGTGTGCTGGGTGTCTCCTTGTCAGTCACGGCTTCACTCGCGGGACCTCAAACTGTTTCCAGCGCGCGTGAATACCGGCGCGCACACGAGGCTGAAATCGTCGGCGAGCTTGTTGAGTTGCTCACAATTCCTAACCTGGCTTCGGATATCGAGAACATCAGGCGCAATGCAGCAAAGCTAATCGAGATGATGGAGCGACGCGGAATCGAAGCACGACTGCTCGAGGGCAATGGCCCGCCTGCAGTCTTCGGAGAGATCAAGACGCCCGGCGCCACTCGCACGATCGGTTTCTACGCACACTACGACGGGCAGCAGGTGGATCCGTCAAAGTGGGCGAGCGATCCTTTCAAACCCGTCCTGCGTGACAAGCCGCTTGAAGCCGGCGGACACGCAGTCGCGTTTCCAAAGACAAGTGAGAAGTTCGATCCCGAATGGCGGCTCTATGCGCGCTCGGCCTCGGACGACAAGGCGCCCATCATCGCGATGCTCGCGGCGCTCGATGCGCTGAAGGCGTCAAATGCAAAACCAACTGCGAACCTTAAGTTCCTATTCGACGGCGAGGAGGAAGCGGGTTCGCCTCATCTGGGAGACATCGTCACTCGCAACGCAGCGCTGCTGGGCGCTGATGTGTGGCTGTGCGCGGACGGACCGGTTCATCAATCGCGAAGACAGCAGCTTTATTTCGGCGTGCGCGGCATAGTCAAAATCGACATCACGCTCTACGGCGCGAATCGCGCGCTTCACAGCGGGCACTACGGCAACTGGTCGCCGAATCCCGCGATGCGATTGGCGAAGCTGCTCGCGAGTATGAAAGATGACAGCGGACGCGTGTTGATCCAAGGCTTCTACGATGGCGCTGTGCCGCTGGGAGATGCTGAGAAGAAAGCGCTGAAAGAAATGCCGGCTACCGACCCGGAGTTGATGCGCGAGTACGGTCTTGCGGGAACCGATGGCGCGGGCAGATCGCTCGGGGAGTTGATCAACGAACCTTCGCTCAACATCGACGGTTTGCGAAGCGAGGATGTAGGCCGCCAGTCGCGAACGATCATTCCTGCCGAAGCAACCGCGACGCTCGATTTGCGTCTGGTCAAAGGTATTGAACCGCATCGTCAAGTCGAACGGTTGATCGCGCACATCAAGAAGCAGGGCTACTTCGTCGTGAAGGATGGGCCTGATCTTGAAACGCGATTGAATCATCCGCTCATCGCCCGCGTAGTGAGCGAAGAAGGTTATCCGGCGGTGCGAACCTCGATGAGTCTTCCGATTGTAAAAAAGGTTATCAACGCAGTCGAACTAGCTATTGGACAAAGGCCGGTGATGCTGCCGACGATGGGAGGGAGCGGCCCGCTCTGGGCAATCGACGCCGCAACCAAAGCCCCGCAAGTGGGAGTGCCGATCGTGAATCACGATAACAACCAGCACAGCTCAAACGAGAATTTGCGGCTTCAGAATCTTTGGGATGGCATCGAGATTTTCAGCGCGTTGATGACGATCGTTTGGTAAAATTCCATCCGAGTCGTGGAGCCCCGCTCATAAACTGGCTAGCATGAATCTAAGGCATAATCGAACGACCTGGCCCAGTCCTAGGAGGATGACCAGCGTTCATGTCGCAGTCGTTGCGTTTCTTCTGGGTGCCGCAGTGACACTGGCCTATAGGCCGTTCAGCCAAACTGTCCGAGGCGACTGCGGCATTTACGATTATATTGCGCAATCAATCTTGCGAGGGCAGATGCCTTATAGGGATGTGATTGACCCGAAGGCGCCGGCCAGCATGTACTTGAGCGCCGTGGCAATGGCCGTAGGCAGGCCTGTCGGGACGAGCGATGTTATTTCGGTCAGATGGCTGAACGTCTGGATGGTAGGTTTGCTGACAGCGATCACTTTCTTGACGGCCGAAGCGTACTTGCGCAGCCGCATTGCAGCAGTCATTGCCTTCGTGATTCCATTGATGCTCGAAAACTTCGAGTTAATGATGACCAAGGGAACGCAGCCGAAGCTCCCGATGATCGTCTTTGGGATGTTAGGGCTTCTACTTCTGGCAAAAGACCGACCCTTCTGGGCAGGGTTCTGTTCGATGGTGTCTTGCCTTTGCTGGCAGCCCGGGCTGCTATTCGCAGGGGCAGCGTTTCTGATCTTCTCGAGATACCTGACGAGTTGGCGCGACGGGCGCGCGGTCAAGGTTGTTGCGGGCGCAGCCATCCCGCTCGCTGTCCTGCTATTGTACTTCTGGTCGAAAGGCGCACTCTCTGATTTATGGTCGTGGACGATCACATATGCCTATAGCGTGTTTCGTCCTGAAGGCCAGAAGCCGCTAGGCCAGGCGCTGTCACAACTGTGGAAGATCTCGCGCCGGGAATTCGGTTCTGACCTGATATTGGCCGCAATGAGCCTGACCGGCTTTGCAATGTATGGAGCAGAACGCTTCCGCGAGAAGCTTAAGGAAGGGTTTCGATCGATCAACCTCTTCAGTGATGCGATCCTAATTCCGCCGGTAGTGTATCTCATATTTTGCATGATCGATTTTCAGGGCGGGCCTGATTTGATACCGTTTCTTCCCTTCATCGGATTGTTCGCCGCATGGTTTCTTGTCGAGATCAGCCGTATCATCGGGTCAAATGTTTTCGTCAAGAAGAAGATGTTAAGGATCGAGTGGAAGCTTTTGGCACCCTCCCTCGCACTGGCCGTGATACTCACTCTGATACTAGTTCGCACAGCGAAGTACAACCCGCCGAGCGCGAATTTAGACGAGCAGCGAAGAACAATCAGTCAGATAGCCAACTATCTCGGCCCCGACGACAAAATCTACGTCCACGGGACGGCTGAGATTCTGGTGCTGCTCAACAGGCCAAACCTGAACCGATACATCGCCCTGGACTCCGGGGCGGACGATTACATAGCGAATACAAAGTATGGCGGATCGTTCGAGGGCATTCTGGACGAGCTTGGCGCTCAATCGCCTAAGATCATTTCCCTGTCTCGATTGAGGAATGTCGCGCACGGAGCTGAGCTTGAGCGTTGGGTCCTGGAGCGTTATCAGGAATTACCTGTCAGCGGGTACGACAACATTTATGTTCGCAAGCAATGAAGAACAGAGGACCGAGGCCTCGACAATGGAAATCGAAGCAGCCCCAGATGCAGTTGTAGATACAGAGGTGGATAAGGATCGCGAGCCCGCCTGGAAGTGGGTGGCTCTATTCCAACGACTCGATCGGCGGACGCTCGCCATCGTAGCGTTCATCTTCGGTGCAGCAGTGATGCTATCGTACCGGCCCTGGAGGCAGATCGAAGTCGGCGATCCGGCAGTCTACGATTACATTGCGCAATCGATCTTGCGAGGCCAGCTACCCTATCGAGATGTCGTCGACATTAAGGGTCCCCTTGGGCCTTACATCAGCGCCATGGCGATGTTCGTGGGCAAAGCAATCGGGTTGCGAGACCTGATAGCGGTGAGGTTGATGAACGTCGCGCTCTTGGGCTTGCTGTCGGCGATGACATATTTGGTGGCTGAGAGGTATCTCAAGAACCGCCTGGCCGCGATACTTGCGTTCTTAATTCCGTTGATGCCCGAGCACTTCGCCATGATGTCGATCGCGGGCACGCAGCCTAAGCTGCCGATGATTCTTTTCGGCATGGGCGCACTGTTGTTGATCGCTCGGGACAGGCCGTTTTGGGCGGGAGTCTGTTCCATGCTTGCGTGTCTGTGCTGGCAACCGGGATTGCTCTTCACCGGAACAGCATTCCTGATCTTTTCCAGATACCTGACAAGCTGGCGGGATCTGCGCGCGCTAAAGGTGTTGGTTGGGGCTGCGATTCCGCTTCTGGTGGTTCTCTCTTATTTCTATTCGAGGGGAGCGCTTACCGATCTCTGGGCCTGGACGATAACTTACAATTATGGCGTTTTCGGCCCCGAAGCGACGAAAGGGACGGGAGCCGCCGTAGTGAAACTCTGGAGGGTCATCGTTCGTGTCTTTCGCCCAGACACAAGCGCGTTTGGGGGTAGCCTTCTCGGTATGTTTAAGTCCAGATTCGAACCGCTGGCCGGACTGACGACATTAGCGATGGTCCCTGCCAGCCTGGTTGGACTCCTGGTTTTCGTGTTCGAGCGTGTTCGAATGAAGTTAAAGAGCAAGGGGTCGATGGGCTCCCCTGACTTGTTTAGAGACGCGCTCTTCATACCGCCGGTGGTTTACCTCGCATTTTGCTTGATCAACTTTCAGGCTGGGCCGGACCTCATACCATTCTTCCCGTTCATAGGGATTTTCGCCGGATGGTTCCTGGTCAGAGCAGGTCAGACGATCGCTTCGGTGAAGTGGATCAAGCAGCGGAGATGGGCGGCGAGTGACGCCTGGGTGCCAGGTCTTGCAATCGTGTTGGTTGTAATCGTCATCGTGATGCGGACGGTGACCTACCGGGTGGATACCTGGACGCTGCAGTATCAGGATCAAGAGTTCAAGACGCTTTCGGACTTGCTCGGTCCCGATGACAAGATCTACGTTCACGGCACTGTCGAGATACTGGTGCTTCTGAATAGACCGAATTTGAATCCTTACGTCTTGTTGGATTGGGATGCAGACAACTTCGCTGGCGCGCGCATACCGGGCGGCTGGAACGCAATAATGGACGAAATGGAAGCCGAGGCGCCGAAGCTAGTCGCCATATCACGACTGCGCACGGTAACACATCGCACCGACCTCGAGCGCTGGGTTCAGGATCACTACGACAAATTGGATATGTTCAGGTACGAAAGAGTTTTCATCCGCAAGCAGCGTTAGATCTGGATCAGTTGGATGAACACCTCTGGGTGCAATCGAAAGGATGCGACGCTACCGTTCGAAAACACTTCCGCGCAAAGACGAGCGGTGGGAGTCAGTTTCGTGAAGGCCACTCTCTGTCGATGAAGTTCAGGCAGAGTCGCTCTAATCCATCTTTTCCGCGGTATCGGTCCCGAAGCACCGCCAGAGCTTCGAAGTGTAATCTCGGACAGTTCACCGCTATAAGATCGAATTCCGATGGGGCAGTGGTTCCGACAAGTCGAAGACCGTAACGACCTACGTTTTCGGACGTCGCCTCGTCTCGTCCGATTGACTGCCCGTTTTCGTCGAGATACTCGATCATAAACGTCTCGGTTCGCTCTTCGCGGCGTTGTCTTCGTCGTTCGGCGGCGCCCCCTCGTTTAGCGCGGTAGACAGCCCAGGGCTTCTCGAGAAATCCGGCGGGCGGGCGCTCACCCAAGAATTCAACACCCACGGCTCGCACGCCGTTCTTGGGAGGGTCGACTGATCGAACCAACGCATAGACGTTATAGCCTTGCTCGGAAAAACCATGAGCGCGCAACTTTGTGGGCAGCGGCAGCG
>JADGNW010000272.1 GCA_017883315.1 Blastocatellia bacterium
AGTACGCGCCGGTCTTCGACGTATTGATTTGGCGAAAGGACAGCGCGCGGGGATCAAGCACCTCAATGTGGTGAGTTGTGTTCTCCGATTCAGTCTCGACGCTCTTGCCGTCAGCGCTCACGATTATGAATTCAAGCTTCTGCGTGTTCGCGACATCGACGGTCGGATAATAGACTTCGGTCATCACGCCGTCGCCAAGCGTGAACCACACTTTTGAGTCAATCGAGTTTGAGGTGCCGATCGCGCTCTTGCCGGCGCTCGGCCAGCGAGCGTCGTTGCCCGGCGCTCCCGGCGCGAGGTTATTGGGAGTCTGCGCGCCTGCGCCGAACGCAGCGTTCAATATCAGGCACAGGAGGAGCGCGACGCGTAACGGCTTGGCTTTGATTGAACGCGTCCGAGTGAGCGATTTGATTCTCAGGTGACTTCTCTTCAGCATAACGCGATTGAATTTAGAGCCTCTTCAATCCCACCAACTGCGTTGGTGGGATTCCGAACCTCCGCCTCGTGTCCCGTGTAGGCCGAGTATGAACCATCCACCAACTGCGTTGGTGGGATTAAACCCTCAGCCTGCGCGTGACGTGCATGTCCCCGGAAGAATCACTGCATCGTTCGCCGGAAGATCCTGACTCCCCAAGAATCGAGAGTTAGCTTGGGCAAGCCAGTGATTCGATTCTTCGAAATTCCGTCCAGAGTCACGTCTTTGAAAGATGTAGCTTGCGACACTTCGACAGAACCGGTGAACGGCCTGTTCGACATGTTGATCGCTATCAGTAGCTCTTCGCTGGCGTCGCGACGAAGGAAGCTCACGACGCGTTGGTCATCCGAGTTGTGAAGCCATTCGGTTTCGCCGCGCCGTAGCGCCGAGTGATCACGCCTGAGTGAAATGATCTGCTTGTAGAATTCTGGAAACTGCTTGCGTCGCTCGACGATTTGCCAGAACACCGGCATCTTTTCGAACAACGCGGGCGCTCCCGATTCAGTTGTGTCGCCGACTTCCATTCCGTTGTACAGCAGCGGAACGCCGCCGAGAGTGAACACCAGCGCCGATGCCGCTAGCGCGCCGCGTTCGCCGAATCGAGCGATGGCGCGGCTCTCGTCGTGATCATCGGAAAACACCATGTGCGAAGTGCCCTTCGGAAATTTGGCCCGCTCCTGTTCCCATACTTCGCGTATCGCGGTCGCGGGCGCGCTTCCCGTCAGCACTCCAGTGAGCGTCGAGTGAAGCGGCCACGCGTAATCGAGATCGAAGGCCTTGACCATAAGATCGGGCTTTGATGCTTCGGCTATCATCACGATCTCAGGTTTGATTTTCTCGATCTCGGCGCGCGCTCGTTCCCAGAAATCGACCGGCACTTCACCGGCGACATCACACCTGAATCCGTCGAGATCGAACTCACGAGTCCAATATTTCAAGACATCAATCATGTAGTCGCGCAGCGTGGCGCTTTCATAGTTGAGCCACGCGACGTCGGTCCAATCGTAAGGCCAGGTGATCTTGCCTTGCGCGTCGTGCTTGTAGAAGTCAGGGTGCTTCATCATCACGCTGTCCCACGAAGTGTGGTTGGCGACGATGTCGATGATCACTTTGAGCCCGCGCTTGTGAGCTTCCTTGATCAGCCGTTGGAGATCCTGTTCCGTTCCGTAATCGGGATTGATCGAATAATAGTCTCGGACTGCGTAGGGGCTGCCGATCGAGCCTTTCTTCTTCTCCTGCCCGATCTGATGAATCGGCATCAACCAAAGGATCGTCACGCCAAGATCTTTGAGCCTGTCGAGCTGCTTGGTTATTCCGTTGAAGTTACCCTCGGGTGAGAACGCGCGAGGAAAGATTTCATAGATCACACCGTCGCGCACCCACGGGTGAAGCGAACGGGCTGATTCTTTAGAAACGTCTGTGGATGCTTGCGGGTAGCCGGCCAGACTCAGCGACGCTACGCAAAGCAACAGCGCGGTGACTCTGGATAAGCGTTGGGATAATCGTCTCAGCACGTTTTGTGATTCACTCGTCCAACAGTCCGGTGCTCGGCACGGGCTGCGCCGACTCCGGCACAATGAAGTGCTCAGCTTCGTCGGCAGCTATGACTTCTGCTGCCACGCTTCGATCAGCGACATCGCGGACTCTGCCAACCAGCGCGGCAGCAACGAGCAAGCACGCGCCGCCTAGCATTACTACGTAGAGCGGGTTGTTGTTGAAGACGTGTTTGACCAGCGGTTGAAAACTCAGCGACGCGATGATTTCGGGAATAACGATGAAGAAGTTGAAGATTCCCATGTACACGCCCATTCGCGCAGGCGGCAACGCGCCCGAGAGAATCGCGTACGGCATCGAGAGTATCGACGCCCACGCGATGCCAACTCCGACCATCGTCAAAAGCAAGACCCATGGATCGTGAATAAGGTAGGTAGAAAGGAGCCCGACGCCTCCACAAATCAAAGCGACCGCGTGCACGGTCTTTCGACTAGTTGCGGATGCAAGCTTCGGCAACGCGAACGCAACTGCGAAGCAGACAATCGAATACACGGCGAAGCAGATGCCGCCCCATTCGCTGCCTTCCGCAAAGCGCGCAGTGCTCGGATCACTCGCCGCGAAGATGTGCTGCGAAGTCATCAGGCCGAAGAACATCCACATACAGAAAAGGCCTAGCCAGGTGAATATCTGAACAATTGCGAGCTGCTTCATAGTCTGCGGCATCTCCCGCAGAGCAGCAGAGATCTCCCTTAACAATTCGCGCAATACGTTGATCAGCTTACTCAGAGTGCTTCCCGTGCCGCTCGTTGCTGCTTGCTTACGACGGAACGCTTCGAGATTCTCTGGCGGATATTCCCTGGACGTGAACACCGTCCAAAGCACGCAGAGAAGAAAAGCGAGCGCACCGATCTTGAATGAGTACTGCACTGTGAGCGGGATACCACTAGCTGTTCGCCCGGTCACGCCACCTTTCCTAAATAGGTAAGGAAGAACATTCGCGAGCGTCGCTCCGATGCCGATGAAGAAACTCTGCATGACGAATCCCACGGTTCGCTGATTGACGTTGAGCTTATCCGCAACGAACGCCCTGAAAGGCTCCATGCTTACGTTGATGCTCGCATCGAGAATCCAAAGCAGGCTTGCCGCTATCCAGAGCGCGGTAGAATCCGGCATAAAGAACAGAGCGACGCTCGACAGGATTGCGCCCGTCAAGAAGTACGGCCGTCGACGGCCTAACCGGTTCCAGGTGCGATCGCTCATTGACCCGATGATGGGCTGAACGATCAGGCCGGTCATCGGGCCCGCAAGCCAAAGAAGAGGTATTCGATCCGCGTCGGCGCCGAGGTAGGTATAAATCGCGCTCATGTTTGCGAGCTGCAATCCCCAGCCGAACTGGATGCCCAAAAACCCGAAGCTCATGTTCCAGATCTGCCAGAAACTCAAACGAGGTTTTTCCATCCGGTCGATTCCTCTCCTTGATTCATTCTAGAAGTCTGTAACAAAGACTTGCTAGCACGAAACCGGTCAACGGCATGTAGGGGCGGCCCTCTGTGGCCGCCCCAGAGTCCTCCAAGAAAGACTGGAAGACCACGCTGGGGCGGCCACAGAGGGCCGCCCCTACATGCCAGCGATTCAATCGTTACACTCCACTAGTCACCGTTTGACGAGTATCGCTGCGGAGCGAGCGGTCAACTCAACCTTCACCGTCCCGTCTGTGATCGTCGTTTCACTTGTACTGCCCAGCCGGTCAATGAGCTTTGTGCCATTTACGAAGCCCAAGCCGGCCGCACTGAACTTGACCGCGGCGGGCTTCGTGTCATTGTTGATCACGACCACTACCGAAGCCTGTTTCGTCGCGCGCGCATAAACGTACTGCTGATCTGATATGAACAAATTCACCAACGCGCCGCGACGCAAGGGTTCAAGTTCCGCTCGCAGCTTGCCGAGCTTTTGAAGATGTTCGAAGGCGCCTTGCTCGTCGGCTGTCCGGCCGTCCTTGCTGAAGGCGTTTCGTGGGTCGCCCGGAAATCCGCCGGGAAAGTCGCGGCGGTTGTCAGGGTCGCCGCCGCCCTTCATCGCGATCTCGTCGCCGTAGTAAATCTGCGGCGTGCCGCGCATAGTCATAATAAATGTGTGCGCGAGATTCAACCCTGCGACGGTTGCGCCCGGTTCGTTCATGAAGCGACCCATGTCGTGATTGCCCAGCACAGTGACCAACACATTCGGGTTCGGATAGAGTTGATCTTGAGACAGAATCCACGCGACAACCTCCAGGCTATTGCCCTGGGCGAACGCGCGGCGCAGCGGATAAAGCAGCGGGAAGTCGAACAACGTATCCAGCCCCGTATCGATCCCGTCGAACCGCACGCGGCCTCCCTGATAAAACGAACAGTGAGCGACATCACCATCCAGAACTTCGCCAACGACGTTGACATTCGGGTACTCACGCTTGATCGCCGACCTCCATCGACGCCAGAAGCTGTTGGGCACGTACTGCCATGTGTCCTGACGAATCGCGTCGATGCCAGTCACCCCAATCCACCACAGCGTGTTTTGAATTATGTATCGCGCTGTCTCTTCGTCATTCTGATTCAGGTCGGGAAGAATGTCGATGAACCAGCCCTCGAGTGTTTCGCGCTTCATCTGCTCGACGGGATGCGGATCGTGAAGCACCCAGGTTTTAAAAGTATTCGCCAGATGATGTTCCTTCGTGCCGTTGTACCACGTCGGTGTCGGAGGATCGTCGACCCACGGATGGTAAGGGCCGGTGTGATTAGCAACTTCGTCCTGAATAACCTTGATTCCCTGGCGATGAGCGGCGTCAACCAACTCGCGCAACTTTGCAAGCGTCCCGAAGTGTTCTTCGACGCCGTAGAAGTCGACCGCTCCGTATCCGTGATAATCGGTGATCGGTTGCCGCGTTCCAGCCGCGCCTTCGGGATACTGCTCGCGCTCGTTCAGGTGATTGACGTTGTCGAACCACGGCGTGAGCCATACGGCGGTGACTCCCAGGCTCTTCAGATACGGCAAGTGATTGATGACCCCTTCCAGATCGCCTCCGTGATAGTAGCGAGTCCTGGATCGATCGTAGAGTCCGTGTGATTGCGCGGGATCGTTGTTTGATGATTCTCCGTCCGAGAAGCGATCGGGCATTATGAGGTAGATCACATCATCGGTGGTGAATCCCTGGAAGCGGCCTTCGCGCGCAAGAGGCGGCAAGATCTCAAATTCTGCTTCGGTTGTTCCGGCAGGCGTCGTAATTCGCAAGGCCCGCCGCCCCGCCGCTGCATTCGCGCCGATCGCCAAGTCAACGAAGATGTAAGTTCCCGCGGCGTTGACTTGCGCCGGCCCGACATCGACACCGTTGCCGGGGTTTTGAACTCGCGCGCCTCTCAGGTTTCGACCTCGCACCAGCACGCGGACGGGATTGATAGTGTGACCTGCCCACCAGTTGGGCGGCTCGACTTTGAGAACTTCAGGAGCAGTTTGCGCTGGGCATATCGCAGCCACGCCGAGCAAGAAAGCGAGCACCACTGCTACTCGCGCGATGAGCTTCAAGTCATCTTTGCTCCGTTCCATGGGGATACTCTGGCTACCAGCGTTGTGGTAGAGCAACTCTTACCACTGGCCTGCGCACACAGTCAACTGCGGCGTTGGAGCGCCATTCAGTAGGAAGCTAACGAACCTCGCGCGCCCCCGCAAGGTTCGGTCGATGCGTGTTGCCTCTTTCATTCGCGCTGTTTTATAGTCGGATGCGAGGCGCCCTCACGCAATCGACGGCAAAACCGGCACGATAAGAGCGGCCCGAACGGCAAGAGCAATGGAGCATCTGACGGAACCATCACAGAAGATCAAGCCCGACTTGTCCGCGCTTAGAATTCATCGCGATGACGAGGAAGCAGGCACGCGGCGCGGCTTGCGAGTTGTTTTGTTGGGCACGGCGCTCATCGTGATAGCGGGAGCTCTGCTGGCCGGTTACCGCATGTGGAGCGCGGCTACAATGCCCGAGGTTGAAGTTGCGCGAGCGACTGTCGAATCTTCAAGCGCGGGCATCGAGATACTGACCGCCACCGGCTACGTAGTGGCTGATCGCAAAGCCGCCGTCAGTCCAAAGATTTCAGGGCGACTGGAATACCTTGGCGTTGACACCGGCAGCCGCGTGAAGCCCGGGCAAATAATCGCTCGACTCGAACATCACGATCTCGATGCGCAATTGAGTGACGCCAAGAGCGTGCTTGCAAATTATCAGGCCGCGCACAATCAAGCCGAAGCCGAACTCGAGCAAGCGCGCGCCGCGCTCGGTCAGGCTCAAGCAACCCGGCAAAAGAGCGGGCTTGAACTCGCTCGCCAAACGAAGCTGCTTGAGGACGGAGTGACATCGAAAGCCGATTCCGACAACGCAACCGCGCAGGCTCGCGTTGACGAAGGGCAGGTTCGTTCCGCGGAAGCTCAGATCAAAGCCATTCAGGCGAAGATCGAATCTTCTTCGTCGCAGGTCCGCTCTGCCGAGGCTCGCATTCGATTGACCGAAGCCCAGCTTGAATACATGAATATCCGCAGCCCGTTCGAAGGTCTGGTCATCTCGAAAGACGCCGAGGTTGGCGAGACGGTCGCGCCGGCGCTCTACGGCGGCGCGAATACTCGCGGATCAGTCGTGACAATCGTCGACCCGAATACGCTCGAAGTCGAAGCCGACATAAACGAGTCGAGCATCGGAAAGATCACCCCCGGGCTTCAAGCCGAGGTCACGCTCGATGCTTTGCCTGGTGAGAAACTTGCCGCCGAAGTTCGCAAGATAATTCCTACTGCCGATCGTCAGAAGGCTACGGTCAAGGTGAAGGTTCGCTTCAAGGTCATCGATCCGCGAATACTTCCCGATATGAACGCGAAGGCGACTTTCATGCAAAAGCCGGAGCAAGGCGCAAAGACCGACGCCTCTCGCGTCACCGTTCCCAAGTCTGCCATCAACCAGCGCGATGGAAAGACTATCGTGTTGGTGTTTAACAACGGCCGCGTCGTAGCGCAGCAGGTCACGGCCGGGAACGAATTCGGTGACCGAGTGGAAATCAAGCAAGGGCTCGCAGGCGGAGAGCAAGTCATCATTCGCGGCGCAGAGAACCTGACTGACGGCTCGCGCGCAAAAGTGAAGATGTAGCGTAGACTGTCCAGTCTGCGCCCGTTGTCAATCAAATCCGATTCGTTCGACCTGCGCAGACTGGACAGTCTACGCTACATTTCGGAGAGACGACTACATGGCAGACACGCTTATTAACCTTGTACGAGTAACCAAGCATTACCGGCGCGACACCATCGATATTCCGGTGCTCGACAACATCGATCTCGAAATCTCGCGCGGCGAGTTCCTCGCACTGATGGGTCCCTCGGGCTCGGGCAAGACGACCTTGCTCAACCTGATTGCCGGAATCGACAAGCCGAACTCGGGCCGCGTCGTGATCGATGACAAAGACATCACAAAGCTCAGCGAGCAACAACTGGCGAAATGGCGAGCGCGTCACGTCGGATTCATTTTTCAACTCTACAATCTGATCCCGGTGCTGAGCGCTTATGAGAACGTCGAGCTTCCTCTGCTGCTGACCAGTCTCTCGAAAAGCAAGCGGCGCGAACACGTGATGACCGCGCTTTCGGTTGTAGGTCTCGAAGATCGCGAGCGTCACTACCCGCGGCAACTCTCCGGCGGCCAGGAACAACGAGTGGCCATAGCTCGCGCGATCGTAACCGATCCTACTCTGCTGGTCGCCGACGAGCCTACCGGTGATCTCGACGCGAAGTCCGCTGAAGAGATTCTCGATTTGATCAAACGGCTCAACGAAGAGTTTCACAAGACGATCATCATGGTCACTCACGATCCGCGGGCTGCAAGTCACGCTCACGCGATCATTCACCTCGAAAAAGGCGTGCTGAGCAAATCAGGAGGCGTCTATGAAGTACCTGCGGCTCATAACTAAGAATCTTGGGCGAAACAAGCGGCGCACGATCCTCACCATGCTGAGCGTGTCGGTGTCGGTGTTTCTGCTTGCGACCATGCAGGCAGTGATCGCGGCTCTTGGCTCGACCACGCAACTGACGGGCGGTGAGTCCAGGTTGGTGGTACGGCGCAACACTTCGCTTGCCGACATGATGCCCGAGTCGTACGGCCAGAAGATTCTTCAAGTGAGCGGCGTCACCGCGGTCTGTCCAGCCAATTGGTTCGGTGGCATCTATAGAGAAGACAAGCCGAAGTACATGTTCGCGCAGTTCTACGTCGACGCGAAGACTCTGTTTGATGTGCAATTCGAGTATCAAATCTCACCCGAAGAGAAGGCCGCCTTTCAAGAGGAGCGCACGGCCGCGATAGCGGGAAAGAGCCTCGCGGACAAATACGGCTGGAAGATCGGCGACGTGATCGAGTTGAAAGGGGTACTCTGGCCGGTCAGCCCGAGGCTGACGCTGCGCGGAATCTACACCGGGCCGCGTGATACCTCGTTTTATTTTCATCGCGAGTACGTCGAAGAGGCGATGGGGAGACCGGGATTGGTAGGCACCTATCGTGTTCGGCTTGATTCCCCGGACAGCGCGCCTCGTGTGATGGAAGAAATCGATCAGATGTTCAAGAACTCGACTGCGCCAAGCAAGACCGAAACGGAAGCGGCGTTCGCGGCAGCGTTCTTCTCGATGCTCGGAAACGTGAAGGGCTTGATCGGGGGCGTCGGCCTCGTTGTTGTGTTCACAATCACATTGATAGGCGCTAACGCAATGGCCATGTCCGCACGCGAGCGGTTCACCGAAGTCGCCGTGATGAAGGCGCTGGGCTTTCAACCCGGACTGATCTTGACGCTGCTGCTCTCGGAGTCGGTCTTGATTGCGCTCATTGGAGGCGCGCTCGCAGCGATCGCGGCTAAGGTTGTCTTTCAATTCGTAGGGATGGGTTCGATGCTCGCGATCTTTCTTCAGAACTTCAAGATCACAACCGGCACGATGGCTATAGCGCTTGGCGTGTCAGTTTTGATTGGTCTGGTAAGCGGCGGCATTCCTGCCTGGAATGCAGCAAGGATCAGCATCGTGGATGGGCTGAGAAGAGTGGCGTGAGAACCCGGTTCAGGGTTCAGAGTTCAGGGTTCAGAGTTCAGGGTTCAGAGTTCAGAGTTCAGGGTTCGAAGTTTGGGGAAGACTCAAGTCCGTACGCGGACGAACCCTGAACCACGAACCCTGAACCCCGAACCCTGAACCACGAACCCTGAACCCTGAACCAAAGAGTGTTATGGCAATTCCTCTCAAATACAACCTTCGCAACTTGATCGTGAGACGCGTCAGCACGCTGATGACCATCGGCACGATCGCCCTCGTAGTTGCCGTCTTCGTCGCCTTGATGTCTCTCGCCAACGGGCTCAACAGTTCGTTGGTCGAGACAGGTTCTCCGGAGAACGTCGTCATCTTACGTGACGGCGCTCAGACTGAAATGCAGAGCTTCGTGACCAAGGAAGCGTTTCAAGTCATTCAGACCATTCCCGGAATCGCGCGAGACACCCAGGGCAAGCCGATAGCGTCCGGAGAAGTTGTCGTGCTGATTAACCTTCTGCGGAGAGGCGATATTTCGGCTTCGAACGTGACCGTGCGAGGCGTCTCAGAAACCGGCGTTGCTCTGCGCCCGCATCTCAAGCTGGTCGGGGGCAGAATGTTTCGCCCGGACGTTGGCGAGGCCATAGTGAGTCGAAAGATCGCCGACCGATTTCAAGGCGCGAGCCTCGGTGATGAGCTTCAACTGGGCCGGCGAAAGTTCGCGGTAGTCGGGATCTTCGACGCCGGCGGCACGGGTTTCGACTCAGAGATCTGGTCGGATGTAGTGGGAGTCTCCGATGCATTCGATCGCGCGAGCTACTCTTCGGTGCTGCTTCGCGCGGAGAATGTCGCGACTCGCGATCAGCTCGTCAGTCGCATAGAAGCGGAACAGCGATTGAAGCTCGAATCGAAATCCGAGCTGGCGTATTACGAGGAGCAGACCAGCGCTTCGGGGCCGATTCGCGGGCTCGGTATTTTCGTCGCGATCATCATGGGCATAGGCGCGTGCTTCGGCGGAATGAACACGATGTACGCGTCGGTCGCTTACCGGACTCGCGAGATCGGCACGCTGCGCGCGCTTGGCTTTTCGAAGTTGAGCATAATGACCAGCTTCGTTATTGAGTCGATGATCCTCGCTCTGATCGGCGGAGTGATTGGATGCCTGCTCGCGTTGCCGGTGAACGGAATCGCGACCGGCACGATGAACTTCAGGACGTTCAGCGAAGTCGCGTTCAGCTTCCGAATAACTCCCGACCTGCTGTTGTCCGCGCTGGTCTTTTCGCTGTTGCTCGGATTCATCGGCGGCTTGCTGCCCTCACGAACCGCGGCGCGAATGCCGATCACGAAAGCATTGCGCGAGATTTAGAGGTTCCTCATCCACGGCGGGTTCTTTCTTAAGACACGAGGATAGATAGGACACGTCGTAACGTGCGCGCCGGGAAGGTAGCCGGTGCTGATCAGGAACTCTCCCGTGATTTCTCCGCCGGTGAACTTGAAAGTCCTCTTGAAGAGCTTGACCCATTCGTCCTTCGTCAATGGATGATGCGCATCCAGCCAGCGAGCGAATGACCCGTGGCTTGCGCGTATTCCCACAACGCGCCGGGCGTTTTCAATCACCGCGTCAATCTTGAGCTGATTGCGAATGATTCCCGGATCGCGAAGCAAGCGAGAGCGCTCTCGTCTTCCGTACGCCGCGACTCGATCGATGTCGAAGCCGTCGAACGCCGCGTCGAATGCATCGCGCTTCTTGAGAATCGTCAGCCATGACAAGCCTGCTTGATTGATCTCGAGCACGAGCCTCTCGAACAGTTTTGAGTCGTCGCGAATCGGAAAGCCGTACTCTTTCGCGTGGTAGGGTCCGTGATAGGGATGTCCAGGCGCAACGTCACAGTAACTCATCTTGGTGATCACTCTATCTTGCGGCGATTCGAACAATCAAATTCAATCGAAGCAGGCGTTCAGAGTACCGACTTTAGTCGGGCACTGCGTTGCAAAATAGACGCGTCGAAAGTACAAAGGACTGCCCGACTAAAGTCGGTACTCTGAACGCCTGGCGGTCGAGGTTGCGCAAGGAAGAATTGCCAGAGCAGGACCACTTGCGTCGGGGCGCGGCGCGATTGTAGAACTACCGAGTGTGCAATCAAGATTATCGAGAGGAACCCAACGGAATCTGGGAGTGGGGTGTGCGATAGAAGATGCCGGTTGCAACTGAGATTGAAAGCGCCGAAGAACTCGCTCATGAGATCGCGACCAGGATTCGAGCGCTGCCCAGCTTGAAGACAGAGCCAGTGCGAGCCCTTCGCCGCCTTTACTCGAAGCGTCTGGCGCAGGTGCCAGCGCGTTATGTCATCGATGTAGCGCTGCGGCTTCTGGACGCGCGCGGCATCAGTCGTTTTGTCGCTTACGAACTTGTCAAGCATCACCCGGGGGCGGCTGCGAGCCTGCGCGAGAAGCAGCTCGAGCGATTCGGCCGCGGTCTTGACGGGTGGGGCGAGGTCGATTGTTTCGCTTGCTATCTTGCCGGACCCGCGTGGCGCGAACATCAAATTTCCGATAAGGTCATTCACCGCTGGGCGCGCTCGAAGGATCGTTGGTGGCGACGCGTCGCGCTCGTCAGCACCGTGCCGCTGAACAGCAAAGCTCAAGGCGGGAGCGGCGATACCGAGCGCACGATTGCAGTTTGCCGACTGCTGGTGAGTGATCGCGATGACATGGTTGTGAAGGCGATGTCGTGGGCTCTTCGGGAGCTATCAATAGGAGGTGAAGATGTTTCAGGGATTAAGGACCGTGGTCTATCACGTGAACGATCTCGATCGAGCCAAGGCGTGGTACAGCCTGGCTTTGGGAATCGAGCCCTACTTCGATCAGCCGTTCTATGTAGGCTTCAACGTTGGCGGTTACGAGTTGGGACTCGATCCCGACATGACCGGCATCACAATCGGCAGCGGTGGCGTGGGCGCCTATTGGGGCGTGAGCGATTGTGAAGCCGCGTTCAACCGGCTTCTCGAGTTGGGCGCTTTAGCTCATAGCCCTGTGCGAGACGTCGGCGAAGGCATTCGCGTCGCCACGGTGGCTGACCCGTTCGGGAACGTGATCGGGGTGATTGAGAACCCTCATTTCTCAATCCTCTCCGCAAAGTAGCGGCGCTTACGCCGGGGGACAGTCAAATGACTAAACGATACTGGCTGATGAAGTCCGAACCCTCCGCATATTCAATCGACGATTTGAAACGAGACAAGTCAACCTTGTGGGAAGGAGTGAGAAACTACCAGGCGCGAAACTTTATGATGAAAGAAATGAAGGTCGGCGACCAGGCTTTGTTCTATCACTCGAACGCCGACCCGCCGGCGGCTGTTGGCGTCGCTGAAGTCAGCGGGCTCGCCGAACCGGACCCGACTCAGTTCGACGCCAGTGATTGCCATTACGATCCGAAAGTAGCGCCGTCAAATCCCACTTGGTATTGCGTAAGAGTCAAGTTCAAAGAGAAGTTCGCACGCGAGGTTCCGCTGCCGGAGATGAGAGCACGCGAGGATCTGCAGAGTATGGTGCTGCTGCAAAAAGGAAGCCGCCTTTCGATTCAACCGGTCACCGGGAAAGAATTCAAAATCATCTGCGATCTCGGGTCACGCGCCGCCGCCATAGGAAGGCCCAAGAGTAGATGACGCAGATCGCGCGGACTTCGCGGTGACCTGAATTCTGTCGACTCTGGAAACTCAGATGGGAGGACGAATATGAAAATCCACGAAGCACGCCGACCAACGCTGTTCTGGATAACTTTTTCCCTTCTACTGCTAGGGACTCTTGCCGTTAGCTCGAAGCCCGCTGCTGCACAAACCTGCGAGCGGCTCGCCGACCTGAAGCTGGCAAACACGACGATCACATCAGCTCAGCCAGTCGCGGCCGGAGCGTTCACTCCGGCAACGGGCTCGGCCGCTCCTTTCAAAGAGCTGCCCGCATTCTGCAGAGTCGCCGGCGTGATCAAGCCTACCGCTGATTCGGACATCAAATTTGAAGTATGGATGCCGAGTTCAGGATGGAATGGAAAGTTCCAGGGCATCGGCAACGGCGGCTTCGCGGGCACGATCTCTCAACCTGCGCTTGCTGCGGCAGTCGGTCGAGGGTACGCAGCCGCTTCGACCGACACCGGTCACACTACTACCGATGCGACCTGGGCCCTCGGACATCCTGAGAAGATTGTCGACTACGGATATCGCGCGGTGCACGAGATGACCGAGAAAGCCAAGTCGATCGTCAGTGCGTTCTACGGCAATGGCCCGAAGCGTTCCTATTTCGCCAGTTGCTCAAACGGAGGACGACAGGCCTTGATGGAGGCGCAGCGCTATCCAAACGATTACGACGGGCTCATCGCCGGAGCGCCGGCGAATCAATTCACACGTATCCTCACCGGATTTGCGTGGAATCTACAGGCGACCTTGAGTGATCCGGACAGCTACATTCCGGCGAGTAAATTGAAAGCGATCGAGACTGCCGCGCTTGCCGCATGCGATGCGCGAGACGGTGTGACTGATGGCGTGCTTGACGACCCTACTAAATGTAACTTCGATCCATCGGTGTTGCTTTGCAAGGGAGCCGAGTCCGACAGTTGCCTGACGGAAAAGCAGATCGTAGCGCTGAAGAAGATTTATTCCGGGCCTCGCGACCCGAAGGGCGGGCAGTTCATTCCCGGATTCCTGCCGGGCGGCGAAACCGGACCCGGCGGCTGGCTGGCTTGGATCACAGGAGCCGGGTCAAACAAGGGACTGCAGTTCTTTTTCTCCACCCAGACTTTCGCGAATATGATCTACAACGATCCGAAATGGGACTTCAAAACTTTCAACCTCGATAAGGACGGCAAGCTCGCCGACGAGAAGCTGGGTTCTATTCTCAACGCAACAGACCCGAACCTGAAAGCCTTCAAAGCGCGCGGGGGCAAGCTGATCCTGTATCACGGCTGGAGCGATGCCGCGCTTCCACCGGTGAACACGATCAACTATTTTCAGAGCGTGGTGTCTAAGATGGGCCAGCGCGATGTGGGCTCATTCGTTCGACTCTATATGGTGCCTGGCATGCAGCACTGCGGCGCGGGCCCCGGCCCGAATAGCTTTGGAGCATTTGTTACCAGCAACCCGGCCGACGCACAGCACGATATGTCGATGGCTATTGAACGCTGGGTTGAAGAAGGCATCGCCCCGGACCAAATCACCGCTTCGAAGCGGCAGGGTCTCGATCCGAGGAGCCCCGTCGTCCGCACACGCCCGCTCTGCCCATACCCGCAGGTAGCGCGCTACAAGGGAAGCGGCAGCACGGACGACGCCGCTAATTTTGTTTGCACGATTGAGACGACTGGCCTGAAAGAGAAACGATAAATAGTTGGTGTGATATATGGAAGAACAAGAAGTTCCGGTAGAGCATCTTCACGATATTGTTCACGAGCACGGACACAAAGTGACTTGGGCAGAGAAGGTGGCCCTCACCACTGCTCTTTTTGCCGTGTTTGCCGCCGTCAGTAGTCTGTTCTCAACTCATGAATCGGACCTCGCGATTCTAGCTAGAGTAGAATCATCGGACCAGTGGTCATACTATCAAGCGAAGAGCATTAAAGGTGCGATAACTCAGAATCCAGATGAGAAAGCTCGCTATGAGCGGGAGCAAGAAGGAATTCGCAAAGAGGCTGAAGCGAAGGCAGAGGCAAGTGAACACGCGATGCACGTTCACGAGTATTTCGCTTATGCCGTGACAATCTTTCAGGTCGCAACTGCGCTCGGAGCCATAGCTGTCCTCGTTAAGATAAGGCCCATCTGGTTTACAAGCATTGTTCTTGGGCTGGCCGGAATCGGGTTAATCATCAAAGCAATCTCCCTCTTCTGAAATAGTGATCCCAGTCGAGCGCAATACTCTGTTTGAGGAGATCGCCAGATGACTAGTCCGTTTCGATCAGCGGCTACTCCGACGCCAATATGCTTGGCACTGTTGCTGTTTATGAGATGCTTATGCGGTTTCGAGTTTAGTGAAGATCATCCATTCCTGGACCTCGAAACCGGGCGCGATTGCGATCCAGCCGCAACTTCTATGCAGTTAAAGGAAAATTGCTCGTCGTCGCGTATCGGCCGCGCAATCACATCGAACTGTATGTGATCGATCTTGTCCTGTCCCCTGTAGAAGAACATCTGTTGCCCGCGCCCATTGGTGAACTCAACCCGCTGTACTCCCCACTTTCCCAGTATTGCGTCTTCTGGAATCTGAATCTCCACGTCGAATACGTTACTGGTAAAGTCGTCCTCAGACGAAACAAGTAGCTCACCGGAAGCCGTTTTGGCTTTGTTAGAATTGGCTATACTGAACGGGAAGCATTGAACAAATATTCTGCTGATACCTGTCGGGTCGAATACTCCCAACCTCAGTACCAGCACACCGCCTGTCGTCACTTGAGCATCCTCATAACTTTCATTCCGTAGGCTCACAGACATACTCCGACTCCTTTTGGTCATTCTTGTGAGGATAGCTTCGAGGAGCGTGGGAGCCTATTTTTCCTGCGGTAAGTAGGCAGGATACTAGCTAGACGCAAATGCTCTGTCAAGCGAGGAAGAGCCTCAGCAACATACTCTGAGTGTGGGCCGCGGCGCCGCAGCATTAGGTTCTGGCCCTCGCCTTACCTGGGTTTGAACCTTCCGGCCCTGAATTGCAAGAGCTGAAATTGAGATCAGTCTTCTAACTCAGTCATCCTCACTTGAGACTCTGGAGCTCTCTGATTCGTTCCTGCATCGCCCGAACCAGCGTGGATATTTCTGAGGGATTATATCCGCCCGCACGGAATGCATCGGTGAGCTGTTTCTCGGAGAGTCGAGCCAGCAACTCTCCCATCCACTTCGCGTTCTCAACACGAATTCCCTTCAGCACAGCGGGATCTTTACCTTTGTAATGGAACCGGACCGTTCCGTCACGAACCCCTTCTATGAAATCCTGGTGGGCGTACTGGCTAGGCTTGTCCTTAGTCCCCGCCGGAGGGTCGCCCGGAAGGCGAAGTTCGTGAGCTAGCGAACCCGTTTTGCCAAACGTCGCGCCCAAGTCGCCAACATAGTAGATCCTCTCGTCAGGGTCTTCGCCGCTCTTCTTCGTAGGGCGCACTACTTTGTTGTTGATAACTTTCAGGTCCCAATTATTCATCACGACCATGAGCACCTTCAGACCATCCAGTTCACGCGTACCAACAAAGGGATTATCCTCCCAGTTCCACAGGCCGACCGTCTTAAGCCCATCATGGCGGCGCTCGAACCTGACATTTCGTGCGTCGCCCCCGGACATCCCGTCGATGTGAGCTCTCTCGACGAAGTAGTCCTCATCGGCGTGATAGCCCATCGCCCAAACGAAGCGAGCCGCTGCTGTCTCGGGTCTCGCTTCGGACCCAAACTTCACAGTCCATTCACGGTCCTTGTCATCTTTGACGTAGATCTTTTTCTGCGTGCCCTTCGTGTCAGCACCAACGTAAGTGAATTTCCCACTTGGGTCCGGAGCGCCTTCGCTTCCACCGGAACCGTAGAACAGGTCGAGGGCTTCAACATTGGTCGGTTCGTTCCACAGAACGGGGTGACCTTCGCTGCCGGTCACGACACGCGGCTTTTCCTTTTCGGCTTTGTTCTGCTTCGATTTTTCTTGAACCGCCGATTCACCGAGGACGCGCGGATTGAAGCCGGGCGCAACGATCACTAAGAACAGGAGCAGCGTTGTAAATGTCTTTCTGAGTTTCATGATGTCGTTCCTCCCTTGGACTGTTAAGCGTTGTCCTATTGTGGCCCTACAGAGGCTTGCTCGCGAGCAAGCATTGAAATTGAAAATATAGTGTACGCCCTTCGTACGAAGCGCATTTTTCAAGTTTAGCACTCTAGCCCAAATCGAGCTCCCCAATTAGACCAAATAAGCAGTAAGACCGCTGCAGACGGACGAGTCCTCCAGGACTTCAGTAATGCTATGCCAAAACAGTTGGCAGAATATATGAACAGCACGCCGACTGTTAATTCTGTCCGCGCGAGTGTTCAGAGTACCGACTTTAGTCGGCTGTTTCGTTGGCTGTTCGATCCATCTCACTTCTACATCAGCCGACTAAAGTCGGTACTCTGAACACTCGACTCGCAACGCTCTTAGGTTTCCGTCTTATCCAGTTGGCACAGAGCCGGCGGGTCGAGGCTGTCGCGCCTGCGCCCGGTGAGGCGGCTAGCCCCGCCCCTGTGCTCCGTGGCAGTTCGCTCGAGATCGTCGACGATCACGGAAGAGTTCGAGCGAGCATCAAGATTCACCCGGGAGATCCGAACTTCAAGATGCCGGATGGCAAGATCGGATATCCTGAGACAGCGATGTTTCGGCTGATCGATCCCAAAGGCCGGCCCGAGGTGAAACTTGGAGCATCAGTGGACGGCGGAGAGCTCGGGCTCATTGGCGAAACTGACTCGACGCATCTTCTGTTGAAAGCCGAAGGCCCGGACAGTTCTTTGAAGTTGACGAACAAGGACGGGCGCCAGCAGTTAATCAAGCCGTAGTCTGGTGAAACCTGAAAGAAATGCGGAGGGGAACCAGAATCTCGCGTGAGTCTCGAGTTGCGACATTGCCCGATTGAGAAAACAACTCCGGAGGAGTTAAATGTTTGTAGAATGAAGACCACAATGGCCTCAACTCCGGGTAGTGGGGTAATAAGTTCAGGCTCAGTCTCCCGCAGATTTGTCCCAGGCCTCACGCCGAATATGCACGGCCGCCGTTGCGATCCGGTCATTAGGCAGACGAAACTCTACGACAGCCCTTCCGGTTCCTCCATCCGAAACCACCCGAACTTCTAATGCTGTTTCCTTCATTTTCTCATCTCCATGCGCCTTTGCGAATCCAGATTTGTATGAACCCTTGAACTACTCAGGGCCAGTTATGATGCTCGTTCCTGCTGCGGGGTTCGCCTCGCCGAGCTGTTGATTTCGAACTGAACCACTACGCAACTTCTCCAGGAGTAGGAGTTGAATGTTCACGTGATTGGCAAGCAACGACATTTCACGTCAACGAAGTGAGTGCGTCTCTGGATGTACTATCGATAACATTTCAACCACTGCTCGGTTGTCCGCCTAACATCAGCAAGCAGCAGCCATAGGTCACGCGGGGTCACGCGCTCCCAATCCCTCCGGAGATTGACAAAGACTGCTCTCAGGCATAGAACAAGCGCGACCGAACTCATTAGTTCCTAGAAACGTGGACACTGAAATGAACAGAAAATCGAACGACAAAAGAGCAGAGGGCCGGCGCGAGTTCTTGCATTACGCGCTGGGCGTCGCTGGTGTTTCCCTCTTAGAAACTCGGTTAGAATTGCCCGTGTTTCCGATGAGCCACTCACAACTACATTCAACCGATGCCGCGCACTCGGCAGTGATGATGAGCACGGCAGCCGGCGCGTTTCTCAGTTCGTTGTCTCCCGATCAGCGGGCCAGGGCCACCTTCGCGTTCGAGGACGAGCAGCGATTCGACTGGCATTTCATTCCTCGCGCGCGCAAAGGAATTCCATTCAAAGACCTCGACTCAGCTCAGCGTCTTCTGGGCAACGCTCTCTTAGGCGCAGGGCTCGGGCAGCGGGGGCTCATAAGGGCTGCGACAATCATGAGTCTCGATGCAATCCTCCGCGAGATGGAGCAAGGCAGTGGTCCTGTGCGCGACCCCGAGCTTTACTTCCTCAGCATCTTCGGCGACGCGCGATCCACCAAACCCTGGGGCTGGCGAGTGGAAGGACATCACGTCGCGTTGAACTTCACGCTCGTTGAAGGCAAGACCATCGCGTCGACGCCCGCCTTCTTCGGCGCGAATCCTGCTGAAGTGTTACAGGGCGCACGCAAAGGGCTGCGCGCGCTTGCCCCTGAAGAAGACCTTGCCCGGTTGTTGATCAAGTCACTCGATGACAGGCAGCGCACTCAGGCGGTCGTCAGCGAGAAAGCGCCAACGGATATTCTGTCGACGAATCTGAGAAAGGCCGAACCGCTCAAGCCTGCCGGTCTTCAAACCAGCAAGCTGGGTCAGAAGCAGCAAGAGATTCTGATGAGTCTTGTGAGCGAGTACGTTGCGAGACATGCTCCGGACATCGCCGCAGCCAGATTGGATAGAGTGCGCGCTGCGGGGTTAGGGAACATCTACTTCGCGTGGGCGGGCGGGTTCGAAAAAGGTCAGCCGCACTACTATCGCATCCAGGGCCCGTCGTTCCTTGTGGAATACGACAACGTTCAGAACAACGCTAATCACATTCACACAGTCTGGCGAGATTTCAACTCGGATTTCGGCGCAGACTTGCTGGCGTTGCACTACAAGCAAGATCACCGCTGAATCAGTGGCACAAACCGGCAATTGGTAGATCGGTTGGATAGAAGAAGTGCCCGGTGGCTGTCAGCGTTAGATCCCATCGCCGATTCCCATTGTCAACAACCTGGAATCCGTTATACCGAACCGTAGCTCATTCCTACCGATGATTCGAAGAAGGTGATATAAACCTGGCGCAGCAAAACGCTCATTTTGCGGTTCAAGTTGCACACGCTTTCTCGGCGGCGCATCAGCGCGGTCGGGATAAGAAGAGAAAGACCGCGCTCTCGCAGAGAAGAAGTAGAGGCGCAATCATGCACGAACGACGGAGAAAATTCTGGGGTTGGGGTTGGGAAGGCGAAGGGCTTACTCGCGAAGAACTGAAGCTGCTCGATCCGGTTTGGGCGAAGCGTCTCGGCGTCTCTGAGTTTGAGATCACGCCGCCACCGGCAGCCGAAGAAATCAGCTTGCGGCTGCCACGAATCGCGATTCCATCTTCGCTCAAAGAAGTTTGCACCATCGACCACTACGAGCGGCTCGCCCACTGCTACGGCCAATCGTTCCCCGACAGCGTTCGCATCTTTCAACGTGACTTCTCAAACCCGCCTGACGTCGTAGCGCTGCCTCGCACCGAACAAGATATCGTCGACATCTTCGATTGGTGTGGAAGCACGGGCGCAGCCGCGATTCCCTACGGCGGCGGCTCGAGCGTCGTCGGCGGAGTCGAACCGCCGCGATCCGAACACTATCAGGCAACCGTCACTATCGATCTGCGAAACTTGAATCGAGTGATCGAGATTGATCCCGTTTCCGAAGCGGCTCGCATACAGGCGGGCACTTATGGGCCGGCGCTCGAAGCGCAACTGAAACCCTCGGGTCTGACGCTGAGACACTTCCCGCAGTCGTTTGAGTTTTCGACGCTTGGCGGATGGATCGCGACCCGTTCCGGCGGTCACTTCGCCACGCTGCACACTCACATCGATGAGTTGGTGGAATCGCTTCGCGTGGTGACGCCCAAAGGCATCATTGAAACTCGACGGTTGCCGGGCGATGGCGCGGGGCCGAGTGCGGATCGCTTGTTCATTGGCTCGGAAGGAATCTTCGGAATCATCACCGAAGCGTGGATGCGATTGCGCAAGCGGCCAACGTTTCGCGCGGGGACGACAGTGAGGTTTGCCGACTTCTACAAAGCGGCTGATGCGGTGCGAGTCATCTCGCAAGCTGGTTTGTATCCCGCGAACTGCCGCTTGCTCGACGCTCAAGAAGCGGCGATGGCGGGCGCCGGCGATGGCCGTCACGCGCTGCTGGTGCTGGCTTTCGAATCAGCCGATCACCCGCTCGACGCGTGGATGAACCGCGCTCTCGAGATCTGCGGCGATCACGGCGGCGAGTGGGATCGCACTGCGCTTGAGAAGTCAGGCTCCCATCGCGAAGGCGCGGCGGGCGCTTGGCGCAACGCGTTCCTGCGAGCCTGTTACCTGCGCGAGAACCTGACTGCGCGAGGCGTGCTCTCGGATACATTCGAAACCGCGATCACCTGGGAGCGCTTCGCCGATTTCCACTCGAACGTCAAAGACGAAGTGCAACGCGTCATCAGCAAAGTCACGGGCAATCGCGCGTGGGTGACTTGCCGATTCACTTACATTTATCCTGACGGCCCGGCGCCTTATTTCACCTTCGTCTCGATGGGCAACAAAGAGAACCTGCTCGACCAGTTTTACACAGTCAAGCGCGCGGCCTCGGACGCGCTGCTCAAACACGGCGGCACGATCACACATCATCACGCGGTCGGCCGCATGCATCGCCCGCAATATGACCGCCAGCGCCCCGAGTTGTTCGCCGAGGCTTTGCGCGCAGCAAAACGTGAGTTCGATCCGAAGTGGATGCTCAACCCCGGAGTGCTGATTGATCATTGATCGAGACAGGGTCTTTCTTACTCACCTGTCAAGGACTGGGCTTGGAAGAAGCAAACGCTCAACTCGAAAATGGATTCGGCTGAGGAACTCATGAGTGAACTTCACGCTTGGGATAGGTGGGCAACCGGGATCTCTTCGGTCTTATCAAAGGGCCTCGTTCCCGTCGCTATATCGTTCACGGCATGAAGAATATCGGCGGAGTAGTATCGAGTGCCGCATAGGTCACAGACTCCGATGATGACCTCTTCGAGAATCACAAAACCGGTCTTATGTTTGAACGCCTCGCGCTTGACCTTTTTGGGCCGGACCGTTCCTTCGCAGTACTCACATTTGTAGTCGTACATAACCTATGCCTCACGCTCGGTCATCGCATAGACCGCGATTATGAGGTAGCGTCCGGTACTTGTAAAACGCCCGACGACGCCAACCGCCGTTTGCTCATCCGCAGCCGCTCCCTCGATGACGTATCGCGCCCCCCTTGAGTCGTCCCTTTCAGTTCTATCTAGATGTCCGTTCAAGACAGCGTGCTCGATATCGATGATATCAAGATCATCCTCTGCCATCTCATCCATCGCGTGCACGGACATGTCGTATTCCTGTCGCCGAATCTTCTCCCTGATCCGTGCTAATCCTCTTCGTGGCACCCGGCGAGTCTAACAGCACTGTCGAGAAGATTGTAACGCGGACGCGTGGAAATCTACCGCGCGCGTCCGACCTCTGGCGCGAAGATCAGTTCACCGACCATATCGACGGCGAACTCGGCGCTGAATTCTTCCCAGGAGAGCGCTGAGCCGAGATTGCTAAGAAGATTTTTGAACTCGCCACGCAAGTTCTTCCGTTCCTTTTGTGTGCAGCATCTCTCTCGCCACATGGTAATATTACGCCATGCCTCTAGAAGATCACGGGAACCAGCGCGGAAAAATTAATTAGGTTGCGGTCACAGCGATTGCTACGCTGCTCCTGGTTGCCATCCCTGTTATGAACTACGTTCTCAAATCCTCGGAGTATGTGATAGTTGCAACCGGTGAATACTCGAACTTCTCGATTCCCGTCGACTTGACGGAGCAGTTAGAGAAATTCCAGAAGCTACTCGGCCATGACGAGATCGAGAACCAATTGAACCCCTCAAGGAGCGACACGAAACCGGACTCAAAGACTGATGAAAAGGGTAAAAGCATTTCTGCGGAGTTAGCAGAAGTGGAAGCCCGTACCGCGTCCATCGCGTTGGCGATCAAACTAGGAAGCTACTTGAGGGAGGGTTACCCCGCAGAACTTATTCGTGACATTAACTCATGCAGCTCTTTTTGGGAGTTCACAGTAGACAACAAGGGCAACAGGGAAGTTACCGATCTCAAGCTCGAACTACCTTTCGACGGATACTATCGCATAGATCGCTCGGGTGTTTCTCCCCAGGCTTCCAAGTTTACGAAGAACATTCCTTGCGGATCCCTTCGGCCGGCGAACACAATAAAAATCGTCGTATGGGCCAAGTACCCCAACCTCCTTATTGACGCAGAACGGACCCGCCTGACTTATCCAAATGGTATAGCTGAAATCTCCTACCCGACGAAGGTTACTGGTGTTCTCGCATGGCTTTATCGTAATACTTACATCCTATTTGTCATGGTTTTCGGAGGAGGATTGATGGCAGCGCAGATCGTATTGCAGAAGTACATCGAAAAAGGAGACAAGCAACGTCGCCAACTCGCTTCTGACAAGGCGCTGACGCTGGAAGAAAGCATTAAGAAGCTGCAAGAGATCATAGAGGGAAGACCGCAACCCGCACAGTTGGCCGTCCAAGCGCGTGACGTTAAAGAGTTGGCCATTCAAGCACCCGGCGCCGAAGTGGAAGAAACCGCTGCCGACAAAGACAATGGGAGGGTAGAAGAAACCGCCATCGACAACGACCGGAGTCCCGGAGACAAAGAGAATCGAGCAATCGCGGAGACCGTTGGCGACATACCCGAGAGAACGCTTACGCGGAAGGACCTAGTTGATTGACAAGCCGGCAATCGTCAACCTGCTCGCGAGTTATGCACAAAGGCGGGTGAGGTCGGATTGCGAATGGCGAATGGTGAATTGGGAAGTGCGGTCAATAGATTCACCGCTCGATCAGAATCGTCAGGGTCTTAAGCAGCCTTCAGTCTCGCCAGGATTTCACGAGTCTCGGCTTTCACCCGCTCAATTTCTTCCTGGTCGTGCTCCATCTTCTCATTTGCCTTTGTCATTTCATCAAACATCTGCTGAACGGCCTGCTCATAATCTATGTCGTCGTTGGCGGCTACCTCCGGTGTCAGTGTCTTACTCATGGCTACTCCCCGAGCGAAGCTTGATACGAT